>USQP01000105.1 GCA_900556945.1 uncultured Clostridium sp. | reverse complement strand
CTAGCTTCGTCGGCAGCGTCAGATGTGTATAAGAGACAGCTTTTATAACAAAAGGATGTATAAAATAAGTATATTGATAATTTGTCTTTAGTTCCATCTAACATTTCCTTTCTCAAAACATATGAGACATAAACCACTGTCCCCTATGTGTCATTTAGTCCCTATAATAGTTCATATTAATATCTTTTCCTAAATGCCATCTTCCAATAAAGTCTATTTTTAAATAATCATCTAAATCATAAGTTGGCTCTTGTATAAGATTTCCTTTATTATCTACAACTCCCCATTTTCCATCTTTTTTTACTCCTGCATAGCCATATATATTTTGGCTTGTTGCATCATCATAAATATAATCTACTACTACTTTTCCTTCTTTATCGATAAAGCCATATTTTCCATCTTTTTTACTTAAAAACAAAGTATGGGAAGTAAATATGTCAGCTTCTTTCTTTTCTTCAAATTTGAAGTTATAGTATTTATATTCATCATTTTGTCTTAGCTCTAAGTATCCTTTTTCACTATCTAAATCAATTAATATTCCTGTTAATTTTACAGAATAGGTATGATCCAATATTTCATTGTTAAAATTCTCATCTTCTGTTATGTATAAATCTGCTTTTTCATCATAAGAAATAGCATGATATTTAAATTCTACTTTAGAATTATTTTCTAAATCAATCACTCCGTATTTTCCATCTTTTTTTGCAATCAATATTCCTGATTTTGTTTCTTTTAATTCATCATAACTTGCTCCTAATGTAACTTCTCCTGTTGTCTTCATAACGCCATATTTATTGTTCTTTTTATAAATCACTCCATTTTCTGCGTTTTTCAAAATAGCTGTTATTTCATCAAATCCACTCTTTAGTACTTCTATCCCATCTTTATCAACTAGAAGTTGGTTTCCATTTTGTTTTACAACATAAAAACTATTTCCATATATTTTAGCAATTTCATCATATTTTGTCTCTAAAATCTTACTATTTGAAAAATCTACGACACCATATTTTTCATCCTTACTTTTTACAATAAATCCTTCTTTATTATCTGTTCCCATTCCTTGAACATCTGCATATTCAGGTGTTACGATAACTTTTCCTTCCGTATTGGCAACTCCATATTTACCTTCTTTGGAAATTTTTAGAGAATTTTTTACCCCTTCTAAGGCAGTAATTGAATCATACTCACATGGTAAAAGTTCTTTTCCCGATAAATCTATGATTCCATATTTCTCATTCTTTTCTACTTTTAATACATTTGCTTCATACCATAAATTATTATTTTTATCTATATTTTGGACAGCTTCTACTTGTTCATAATCTGTAAAAATCTCTTGATTTTTACTATTTAGCACTTTTGTTTGATAAGTATTATTGTCATAATCAATATCATATGTACATAAAAATACATCCTTTTTACTATCTGGAATGATTATCATTTCTGCATAAGATGGGGTAATCACGATATTTCCTAACTCATCGATAACGCCCCATTTATTATCTTTCAATACGGTGAAATAATCTTTGCTTGCTATTTTTCCTTTATCACTATCTTTTGATAATATTCCTTTTATGATAAACACAGACATGATGATAACAATAATTGCTAAAATTACTGCAAATACCTTTTTCATATTTAATTTTGGCTCTTCATATCTTCTTCCCCTACTCATTGGTTTGCCTCCTTTTATTGGTCAAATTTTCACTTACACTATATCATATTTTACAACTACTAGCAACAAATTTCTTTATAATTTTAATAGAAATTGTTACTATTTAGCTACTAATTAGTCCTAAGTATTTTATGATTATTTTTTTACACTTTGTATGTCGCACTCACTTTGTTCATTTGGTCACTTACGTGGCGTAACCAAAATAATCATAAAATACTTAGGACTAATTTCTTAACCTTATTAAATTTTAATAGCTCAAAACGAATCTTTTTCCATAAATTTGCAAGCAATAATACTCATATCATCTTTGGCAACTCCAAAATTGTTATCAATTGCTTCATTTAAAATCAAATCTGATATCCTCTGTGTATTGTTTGTTTCAATATCTTCAAGCATATACTTAATCCATAATTCTTTATTTTTATATTCAACATTAGAATCTAAAATGCCATCTGAGCACATAAGCATAATGTCTCCTGAATGAATATCCTTGTCAAAAGTTTGAACATTATTATTTTCCACCATTCCTGTTGGCAAAGAATTGGATTTTATTATTTGAACTTTTTTCTTGTTTTTTATATAGGTTGGACAAGCTCCACTTTTTATAAATTCGATATTTCCCATATACAAGTCAATAATTGCAATATCAAGTGTTGAAAATATTTCTTTGTTTTGATTGATTAATGCTGTATTAATCAAATCTAATGATATCTTTTTATCAAATCCAGATAGTAATAAATTTTCTAATAATCTTAAAGCTTTCATACTACTCTTTCTTGCTTCTTCTCCACTTCCCATTCCATCACTAATAGCTACTAAATATTTTCCATCTTTTAATCTAATATTTAATGTACTATCTCCTGAAGTCTCACTTTTATCCTTTGTTGTTTCTGCCTTGCCAATTGCCATTATATATTTATCATCCGATAAAAAGGTTAACTTCTTTCCTATACTTGCTTCATCATTTAATACAACTCTTTCTCTTAGTATCTTTGTTAATATTTTTTCTACCATCTCTATTTTAGCAGTTTCTAATATTTGATCAAAATAAATTTCAATGATGAATCGACTTTCTTTTTTTATTGATAAATCTTGTATTCCTATCTCTTTTTGCTTGATTAATTCTATCATTTCCACTTTTTCTTTTTCATATTTTTCTTCTACTTCAAAATCTTTTTCTAAATCCTTTGCCATATTTCGTATCGCTCTAGAAACTCCATTTAGCTGTTTTTCCATATTATTTTGAGTCGCTTGGGCTTTCTTTCTCCATATGAAATCTGATTTACTAACTTTATATGCTAAATTTATTGTTCTTACCATTTGCGTAATATTTTCATCTAAATATTCACTAATTTCATTATCATTCATTCCAACAATAAAACTATTACAATCTGCAAATATTCTCAACAAATCTTGCCTATTCATTTCTTGCTTATCCAATAGAAGATGAAAAATTTCATCTACAATTCTTCCATCTATATCGGAAATATCCTCATATAACATATTTTCTTTATATGGCTCTAACTCATTTAACAATTCTGTTATAAATATTTGCTTATTTTCTTGATCCGTTGCATTTCCTTCAAAAGTTTCCGTCTCTATTGTTCGATAAGTTGTTGCCATCTCTTGAATTGCTTCTGAAACCTTGTTTAAATTTTGTGCTACTTCTTTGCTTTTATTTAATGCTCGATTCGGTACCCCTGGCAAAAATTTGTTATTACCTATAAATTCTTCTATATCAATTTGCAAAGTTTTTGGTATAAGCAATAATCCAAGTGACGCAATTAAAATTTCTTTAAAATGAATTAGCTCTACTGTATACCCATTTGAAACATAGGCTAAAAGTATATTTCCTAGTGCAAAACCAACTACTACTCCTATTTTTCCAAATCGATTTAAAATGCCTGCAAGCATACCCGATATCGCGTAGGCTGCTATCATAATAGGTTCTGAGCCAGATATGACACCTAGCGTTACACCAATTGTAACACCTGAAGTTGTTCCTACTAAAATGCCATTTTTCCATCCCAATACCATAACAATCAGAATACTAAGTATATTTCTAATTCCAAATCCAAATAATTCTAGATTTCCAATCCCTCCTACAGCAATAGCAAATAGAAGACTTGCTCCTATTACTTCCTCAATGGAAAATGCCCTATTTAAATAAAATTCTTGTATAACAACTGTTGAATTTACAAATATTTTATAAAATACTAATGCTATCATGGATAAAGTAATGGATGATAAAATATCGTATATTGTAAATCCAGATATTGCAAATTTAATAATTTGAATCAATAAAACGGAAATAAAAATATTTTTTCCTATTTTTATTTTTTCATTTCTTTCTTGCTCATTATAGCGTGGCTTTATGATAAATAAACTTACGACCATCACTAAAGCTGTTAAAAAGTATCCTAGCAATCCTTCTGTACCAAATTTAATAAAATTTCCTAATAATGATACCAAAACAATTCCTAATGCCGGAATAGAAGATGCAAAACAAGCACCTAACATACTGATACTAAAAATAGAAAACTCTCCATTTAGACCAACAAAAGATAGCATAAAAGAAACAAGATATAATACAATATTATCTCTGTCTCTTAT
>USQP01000104.1 GCA_900556945.1 uncultured Clostridium sp. | reverse complement strand
ATCTACACTTCTAGCTTCGTCGGCAGCGTCAGATGTGTATAAGAGACAGGTAGTAGCTTTTGTACTTTTAATTATAGATAGTCCATGTTTTCTGCATATATCATCATTTGTTTCTCGAAGTAAAGCTATTTCTACATTTGAGTTATGATATTTACTTCCATCAATAAATGAAACAGAATTGAGAACTATGTGATTATGAACATTTTTCTTATTAATATGAGTGCAAACTATAATTTGATACTTATCACCCCATAGTTGCTGGGCAAGTTCTATTCCAATCTTGTTACATTTATCTGGTGAAATTTCATTATCATTAAAAGATTGTATTATATGATACCCCAATCTACCATCTTCTTTATGAAATGCTTTTTTAGTTAGCATCATTTGAGAATAAGCTGTTTGTGGTAAACAATTTATTGCAGATACTAAAATACCATTTTCAGTTTTTTCTCCATTCATTGCATAATTTATTACTGCATCTAAATTTTTCTTGATAACTTTATATTTTGTAATTGCCACAAAAATTCCTCCTTATTTTTGTCTTGAATAAATTTTTCTTTCAAACTTTAAAATAAAATCAGCTAAAGTATTTGAAATATATTTATAATCATCATGCGAAACACTGTATCTTGAATTAGCAACTTTAGCAATTTGATTTATATTATTTGCTATGCCATACAAATCTTTTTGAAAAGATTTTATTTCTTCAGTTGGTTGTGCTTTTATTCTATAACCTTTAATCAAACTTCTAATAAATTCCGCTTCACTTAAACCTGCTTCTTTTGATTTTCTATTTAATAAATCATCTTCTTTTACATCTAACCATATTTGTTTTTTTATATTTCTTTTTCTCATAATTTTCATTCTCCTTTACAAAAAATAAAACGTAGTCGAAATCTTTGATTTCGTGTCTACGGTTATATGCAGTAGCTTTGACATTCTTTTTTTTAAAAGACTGCCAGAAAATTGCTTATATTTTTAAAGGGATTGGGGAAGAAATTCCCCATAGTTCAGTTTTACATCAAAACTGACAAGCAGTATTTATACGGGAGTATAAATGCGATGCTTGCTTTTAATATTCTAAACATTAAGTTTTGAACATTTTTTTTCAATTTTTACTCCAACTTTGTATACAAAAATAAGAAATTCCTTTGTAAAATCTCTTCTAAAAAATACTTTTATTCTTTAATAATTCCTAAATTTTTAAAATAGAAATAATTTTCTCTTGCTCCTAAAAAGAAAATTTTTCTATCTTCATATTCACTCATTTGCAAGTGAATAGATGCTAATTTTTGTAACATTTTACATTCTTCTTCGTTCAAACTCATAACTCTATCATCTTCAAAAAGTAATTGTAAATTTGGGTACGATTCCATTATTTTATTAACTTTATTTTGTAATTTTTTATATTCAGAATTATTTCTTTTAAGTTCAACTCTAGCTGTATCTATTAACTCACTAAATTCTATTGAATTTATATCATATAATCTTATTTCTTCCATCATTCGTTACCTCTTTTCTATACATAAATTAATTCTTTTAATACAATTTCTTCAGCTTGATTTTTAAAATTATTCATCATTCCAACCCAATAAAGTTGGTCTTTATTTTTCATTTCTTCTGTTAAATCACTTTGTTCTTTTAATGCTTTTATAATTTCTTGAACTCTTTTGGTTGCAATCTCTTGTATTTCTTCTAAATGATCTGTTAATTTATTATCCATAAATAGAATCGTATATTCAGCTTTTTTATGCTTCTTTAAATACTCTAATCTTAAACGACCATACTTGTTTAACTGTATTTTCTTTTGTTCTGCTAATACTAGATTTGGTAAATAATAATCTCCTTCCCTATGATATTCAATTTTGTTTTTTCTTTCATTTCTCATAATGAAAACCTCCTTTAAATTTATTTTTATATAAAAATAGAATAGAATTTTTATTTTCTATTCCATAATTACCACTTATTTTTTAAGAAACCAGAGAGAGTGAGCTTTGAAGATTAGGCGTAATATATCCCATTTTGATAAAAGGATTATTACGCCATTTATATTTTAGAAACCGTCGGTCGCTCGCTAGTTTCATAGGCAGTCTAGTAAGTAGCAAAAACTACTATAATTGCTGATAACTTAATATCTTTGCTTATACTTGTCCAAGCTTTTTGCAATTACAAATCCACAACCAAATATCCACCAATACTCTTTTATTATTGTGAGTTTATAGTTCTAAATTCTCACTTACGCACTTTGTATAAATAGACTGTTTATACTAATACGAGCAGATTTTATAGCATCGGCTTGCTAAACCAAGAACTTTTATAGAGGTTCTGCATATCTCTTGCAAAATAAAAAAACACCTGCAATCTTTTAAATTGAAAATGCTTTTCATCTTTAATATTCAATTAAATAAAATGTGAAACTTTTTTACTTATTTCAAGCAATTTTGTTTCACATTTTTCACTTACTTATATTCTAATTCATTTTGTTTACACCATTCTATTGCTATTTCTTTATATTTTTGTTCTTTGTAGTTATACCAATCTTGAATTATATTTGACTCAAAACAATAATCTTTAAATCTTCTAAAAGCACCCTTTCCTTGTATAAGTCTTTGTAATTCTGTCTTTAATTTCTCATTATCTATTGTATCTATAAAACCAACCATTATTTGATATTCATTTATTTCATATTGTGTTGGAAGAATGGCTGACTTTTCAAATAATTCGTCTATTTCATCTTCTGTTAATTCTTCATTTTCTCCTATATTTGATAGAAATATTTCGTCTTCTTCTGGGTTGTAATAACAATCAACCATATTATCTACCATTTCTAATCCTTCTATTATTTTAGATAATGTAACCATATCTACCTCCATATTTTTTATACATTTCGAAATTCAATTAGCGAATATCCACCCAACATATACTGTACCTACTAATCTTTAATTCCATTTTTTTCTTTTAAAAATCTCTTTAGTAAAAATGCTAAAAAATATGGAAAAGTATAAAATTTATTATTAAATCCAATATTTTTATTACATAGTTTAATTCCATATTTTATATCCTTATATTTTTCACCATCTATTAAATTGTTAAGTGAAATTGTACTATTATCACTTGCTTTAACTTCTACTGGTATTAAACTCTCTATATCTCTTAAAAAGAAATCCATTTCTAATCTTCCAGTTTCATCTCTATAAAAATATAAATCATATCCTTCTTTTACAAGCATATCTGCAACAATATTTTCATATATTGCACCTTTATAAGTATTAAAGTTTTTGTTGCTTCTAAGATCATATTGTGATTCCTCATCTAATGAAGCAATAAGTAATCCTGGGTCTCCAAAATATAATCTGTAATTGTCTGGGTTATAATTACCCTTTAGTGGTAGCGCTACTTGTTCCATACAATAACAAATATTGACAATACCAGCATTTGATAGCCATTCAACTACGCCTACATATTCTCTATTTCTTGCGCCTTGTGTTATTTTAGTAATTTGAAATTTTTTATTCTCATTTCCTAAAAATACAGGTATTTTTCTATATGCATTTAATATTTTAGTTTTATCAAGACCTCCAGCATATTTTGTTATATCTTCTTCATAATCTAATATAATTTGTTTTTGCATATCTAGTATACCATTATATGTTTTATTTTCAACAAATGTTTTTACCGTCAATGGCATTCCACCAACTATCATATATTCTTGAAAATTTTCCATAATAACATCATATTGAATTTTAGATAATGGCTCTATATTTTTCATGCACTGATACAAGTCTTCTATTTGTTCACCATTTATTCCTTTTGCCCATAAAAATTCTTCAAAATCAAGAGAATACATAGTATAATCAATTTTATTTCCAACACTATTTGATTCAATTTTTTCATAATTAATCCCCATAAGAGAACCTGAACATATTACATCAAATCTTCCATCTTCTCTAAATGCTTTTAATGATGTGGCACAACTTGGATATTCTTGAATTTCATCAAAGAATATTAATGTTTCATTTGGTATAAATTCAAATTTATTATTTTTTAGTGTTATATCCTTTATTACTCTATCAACTTCAAATCCTTTATCAAAAATATCTTTGTATTCAGGTTGCAAAACAAAGTTTATCTCTATGAAACTTTTATAGTTATTTTTTCCAAAGTTACTTATAGCATCTGTTTTTCCAATTTGACGAGCACCTTTAACTATTAATGGCATCTTGTTTTTACTTTTTTTCCACTCGATTAAATAGTCATCAATCTTTCTTTTTAATCTCATATAATCACCCTCTTATTTAAATTTTATCACAAAATTCACATTATTTCAATGGTTTCTATCACAAAATTTACATTATTTTAATGGTTTGTATCACAACTGTCTCTTATACACATCT
>USQP01000103.1 GCA_900556945.1 uncultured Clostridium sp. | reverse complement strand
TTCTAGCTTCGTCGGCAGCGTCAGATGTGTATAAGAGACAGAGATACATCAGATCAATCTGCAAAAGCTAATGAATTTTTTAATAGAGAAAAATATAAGGAATATAAAATATGTTAAATTATTATTTATCGCTATTAGAGGAGGTGTAAAATGAGGGTTAAAAATAAATTAGAGAAACAAGTAATAAAAAAAGAAAAATTCAAAATAGAAAATAATTTTAAAGATTTCATAAAGAAAATATTAGTAATTTCTATGATAGCAACAAATATATTTTTCTATATACCTACTGTAACTTTTGCAGCAGATAATGATGATGAAAAAGTTCCTGCTACTGTTCCGGCAGCAGCAAATGAAATTATTTCTAAATATGTATCTGTAAAATCTTCAGGAGGAAGCGCAACCTCTGGTACAGGTGGGGTTATCACAACTTATGAAGAATCTGGAGATGGATGGGATAGCGTAACAGAAGTAAAATCCCATAGTGGAGTAACGAGAACTTATAGAAATTATAAGCAATATAATAATGGTAATTCTTATTGGAACAATAGCTATTGGGCTTCAGGAACTTATAAGAATATTGCTGGAGCTGGTTGTGGACCAACAGCAGTAGCGATTGTATTAAGTGGATATGGATATGACACCAATCCTGGTGGAGTAGTAGATGTAATGCATAATGTATTTCACACTGATGATTCTACTAGTTTTCAATATTTGATTGATCCATTAAAGTATATAGGAAATATTGATTGTGAATATCATTATGGATCTGGAACTTCTTCTGATATCTCAATAATAAGAGAGAATCTAAGAGCTGGTAGACCAGTTATTATTAATGCACCAAATCATTATGTTGTATATTTAGGAGAGGATGAAAATGGTAATCTAATTATATCCGATCCTGGAGCCCAAGATGGTGGACATGCTAGATATGGAGCTACTCTAGAAGATGTTATAAATAATGGAAATATTACTTGTGGATACATTCTAATAAAATCAGATGGCAATGCTTCATCTAATGGTTCAAGTACATCTAAATCTTCTAGTAATACGGATAAAAAATCTTCTGATAGTGACAATAAAAGTAGTTCAAAAACAGAAAATAACTCTTCTAGTAATCCAACGGGAACAGGAGAGGCGAAGATAGATGATAGTTATGATATCAATAATGGTGGTTATGCTTCTATTTTCACGAGTGGAACAACAGGAAGACAATTTAAAGAATATAAACAAAATATAGAAGGATGGGATTCAAAATATCCAATAAGTCATCTTGCTAATTCGAGTGGATGGAAATCAGAGTGTGGAGTAGTAAGCGTGATGATTGTTGGAAGTGGATATACTGAGAATGCAACATTTGAAGATTCTACTCAGAAAATGGAAAATAGTAATGGAAGTTCCCAATTAGGATCTTGGCTAAGTGAGTATACAGGGCAAAGTTGTAGTTTTCTTGGAAGCATGACAACGAAAGAAGATTTTGCCAATAAACTTGCTGATGGATGTGTAGCAGTAGTACATTCTAGTGATAGCAGAGTAACAAGTAGTGGAACACACTTTATGTCTGTTTTAGATATTAGTAGCGATAAAACGCAAGTTTATTTGTCTAACCCTTGGAATAATGATAGTACGAATGGATGGTTATCAATTGATACGGTATATAGTTTATTAGATGATATTGCATTTGTTACAAATGATGGATCAAGTGTTAATTATGGTGCAGGAGGAAGTTCATCAGGTTCATCCTCTACTTCTAGTGTTAATATGAGTGGTAATATAGTAGAAAATGGACGTAATGGATATAAAATAGATATTGATTGGGATGAAGAGATAGACGGAATGCTAGAAACTTTAAAAGAGAAAAACTTTAAACTAGAAAAATATTTAGACAAATCGCTTCAGAAAGAATATTTAAAAAATATGCTGAAAGCAGCAATTGTAACACAATATCCAGATCTTCGAACAGCAGATGAAATTGCGAAAGATAAAGAAATTCCAGCAAATGAAACACAAGGATGTATCAAAATTAAAAGATATGTAGACGGTGAAACGAAAGCTTTTGCTGGAAATAGTCTATCCAATCCGGTTGATTCCGAAGATGGAGGAATGTATCTATCCTATATGCCATATAATGACTTTTCGAAACTGATAAATGAAGGTAATACATCGGCAATGAATTATTTTTCAATGGATTCCAGAAATAATATAGTAGTTGCAGGGTGGGAAACATTAGAAGTTAATGTTACGATTCAACAAATCGCTGGAGACCCAGATCCAAATCCAGATTCAGCACCAGAGCCTAGACAAGAGGCATATTCAAAATTAACGGAGAAGAAAGTGGATTATATTAATCAAGTATCTAATTATACAATGCCATTTAGCCTTTTGTGGTCGTTGTTAGTATATGGAAATGATGAGGCATTTGTAAATGATGTTGCGAAATTAGTAATTGATACAGAAATAGTAATCGGTTCTTATGATGCAACAAATGTTAAAAAATCCACCTATACAGATACCTATGAAAAGAAATATCATACAAATCGAACAGCAGGAATTGGCAATTATGATACAACTCAAGGAAGAGGCTATGAGGCGACAGCAAGTAGTACAGGCGAAAAATCATGTACATATGAAGTAATAGAAACTCATATTTTAAAGACAGATACGCCATCTCTAAAATTGAAATATGCTAATACATGGACAGCTATTTATAATAACGAATATAAAGTAAACAATAAAGATGAAGATCCAATTGAAGATTCTACTACATTAGAAGATGAATATATTGATAGTACCTATGATTATAAATATAATGATGAAACAGAAGAAGTTGTAAATAGTGATGAATCGTTACAAGAGGATATAGACAAAAAGATAGAAGAATTAAGAAAAGAAACAAGTGAATATAATCAAGCGAATTTTGCATATAGATATGAAATATTAAATACAGTATTACCAGAAGATCCATATTTATGGACTAAGGATTCGGGTGATTATTGTAAGTTATTATATGATGAAGATGTTCAAAATTATATAATAAATATGATAGTTAATGAGAATAGTGAGGATTATATATTAGACACATTTGTTAATGATGAAGCAATAAAAAGACGTGCTAAGAAAATAAGTGAAACAAATTATTTGGACATTCAAAAAGGTGCAGGTCAATGTGTTCAGAGACTGGTTAGAGAGTTAGAAGACAATAATTTAAAAAATAGGCTAACAAAAAATGGAGCAGATACAAGATTAAATAAAACATATTCAGCAAAAGTAACTTCTGTTGCTACAGAAGAATCTATATCAAATGAAAATCGAGAAGAAAAGATAACAACAAATGTGACAAAAGCGGAAGTACAAGAAGTAACAAGTACCAATGGAAAAGTAACAATGAAGACAGACAAGAATTCAGATGAAAATAGTTTTGTAAAATTATTTTATCATAGTAAAAAAGCAAAAGGAAATCTAAAAATAGTAGGTTCATGGTTCTTCGAATCGATGGAACAAACTGCTGCAATAGCTGATTTAGAAGACTTGGTAAAATATTTATTCCAATGTGTATATAATGGAAAATCTGAATTTACAAAAGAAGAAATTCAAAGTATGTGCGATTTATTTGATCCAGAGAAAATGTCTAGTGTATCTCGAAAACAAACTTCATCAGGCACTATAGTTGGAGGAGCATCATATTCTTCTATAACAATATCAGACGAAGATTTACAAGTTTTGTATA
The DNA here is from genome assembly GCA_900556945.1 of uncultured Clostridium sp. Taxonomy (GTDB): domain Bacteria; phylum Bacillota; class Clostridia; order TANB77; family CAG-508; genus CAG-269. Next base: position 679 of record USQP01000103.1, on the reverse strand, counting down.
AATTAGTTCAAGCAGAAGGTGGAGGAGGAACTCATGAACAAGTTATGTATATTACATGTACTATATTAAATAGAATACTTTCATCAACATTTGAGGGAAATACTGTGAGTGAAGTGGCAAATGCATCAGGACAATTTGAAGTAATGTGGAATGGTATGTACGATGCGGCTGTTCCATCGGATGAGACCATTTCTGCGGTAGATGAAGCAATACAAACAGGCGATGTTACAGGTGGATCAATAGGCTTTCAAAATGATTGGTTGTACGATTCACAATATCCTAATCAAACATATGAAACGCCAATTGAGTTATTAAGAGAAACATGGCCAAGCGGTAGCGTAGTGGTATTTTTTACAACAGCAAGTATACAAGCTGAATTAAATCAATATAAATAGGAGGAATTTATGAAGCAAATTAAAAAATATATAATTATTAGTATTTGCATAATTTCTATATTGATAATTGCAATTATTATATCAAAGATACTAGGTGAATTCCTAAATAAGTCTAGCTCTGAAAAAGTCTATAATGATATTGAAAAAACGCAAGAAATGGATAGTTCAGTAGTTAAAGACATTAGTGAATATGCTACTATAGAAAGAATAGTAAACACTTATAATTCAGCTATAAACCTGTCTCTTATACACATCTCCGAGCCCACGAGACGCGTAGTAATCTC
>USQP01000102.1 GCA_900556945.1 uncultured Clostridium sp. | reverse complement strand
ACGAGATTACTACGCGTCTCGTGGGCTCGGAGATGTGTATAAGAGACAGATTGTACATTAATCATATTTATATTTTCCTATCTGTTTTCCACAATTATACCACTTCCTGTGAATTATTGAAATACATTTCCTGTTAAAACTTGCCTAGCTACGCCAAGACTCGCCCTAATTGTGACCAAAGTGTGACAATTTTGCCCAAAAATGCAAGAAAAAAGCACCTGCTAAAATCTAGCAAATGCTTCATTTTATTGTGGTTGCGGGGGATAGACTCGAACTATCGACCTTCGGGTTATGAGTTGTCTACTAGGAAATTTGTATCTTAAAATCTTGTTTTGTAATGTTTAATAATGTATCGTTTCTTTAAAATACAAATTTCACTAACTTGTTGTTTCTTTAATTATTTTTTAATAACTTCTTGTAACTTTGGACGTCAATTCGCCGTCAGGAATTTTTAAATAACATTTTCTCAAAATTATCAACAGAAACTTTATTCTTTGACCTTAACTGATGTATATATATATTTGCAGTCGTGGAAGTATTAGCATGACCCATGAGCGAACTTACGGTCTTTATTGATGAACCGACTTGCCAAAAGCCATGATCCGATAAGAATGTCTTAGAGAGTGCAGTGTCAAGCCTTTTTCAAAGTTATTCTTTACTACAAACTTATGGAAAAAGTCACTTATTGAGTCTGGGTGTATAGTAATTCCATTCCATTGTGTGAAAACTTTATCAGTATCGACCCAGTCTTTTCCAACTTGTAAACGTCTTTTAGAATACCATACTTTATATTCTTTAAGTGCATTAACTGTTACTTCTGGTAAATCTATCACCCTTATAGAAGATTTTGTTTTTGGTTCTTTGTCTATTATTCCTTGTTTAGGAATATATTGTGAAGTTCTTACTATTTTCACTTCTGCATTATCAAGGTCTAAATCTCCCCAACAAAGTCCAGCAATTTCTCCCCTCCTACACCCTGTCGTAAAACTGACCAATAATAATGTTTTCCACATAATAGGTTCTTTGTCTAATGACTCAAAAAACTTTTTAATGTCTTTTTCGTCAAGATATTTACTTTCCTTATATTCTAATTTTGGACTTTTCACTCTACTTGCTATATTTTCCTTTAATATTCCCCAATAGACTCCGTGTTTGTAAAATACTCGAAATAAGTCTATGGTGGTGCAAAACTGTTTTAGGTGCAAGTCCTTCGTCACTTAATTCATTATATAATTTCATTAAATGAAATGGTTTTAATTCTTGTATAACTATATGACCAATACTCTTATTGACTCTTGCTAGTAATGATTTATAACGTAAAACTGTTACAGGAGAGAGTTGCTTTTCTGCATGTTCTTTTATAAATGTATCGCCAAAAGCTGAAAATTTTAGTTTCTCTTGGTGAAATCCCTCTTTTATTTCTTTTTCAAATTCTTCTGCTTTTTCTTTTAATAATTTTTCTCTTTTCTTTGGAGTTAAATCAGTGGGAATATAAACTGTTTTTGAACTTCTTTTCCTGTTTCCTAAATTATCATACCCCTCATGTATAGTAATTTCCCACTTTCCACTTCCTTTTACTCTTTCTCTAAAACTTGCCATTTTATAGCATCCTTTCTTATAAAAACAAGTGTTCTACTATATAAATATATTATATACTAAAACACTTGATTTGACTAGCATTTCTGGACTTTTTTATGTTTATTTTTTGTTAATATATTCCAATAAAAGTTCAACGTTTATCATATATTTGTTTCCACTTTTAATATATGGTATTTTATTTTGTTGAACCATTTTTCTTATTGCATATAATGTTATGCAAGTATTGGCATCTATTCTTTTTATTTCTTCTAATGCTCCGCTTTAATGTTCTTACCATATTTAACACCACCTTTTCTTAAATGTTACTTTTAAGTGTAATTGTGCTGACAAGCGGAGCCCATAAAGGCGGAGCTAGTGTCAGTTGGTATGATTATTCCCCTAAATGGGGAATAATCATATCCCACAATTACTTGATTAACTTTTATATTTTAAAATGAGCTTTCTCCATCATCTTCTGCTACTGGTAGTTTTTTCTCTTGCACTTGTGCTAATGTACCATTTTCACTTTGCATTTTGTTCATTACTCCCAACAACCCTTTAATAATCTCTACATTTCCTCTTGAAATCTCTTTTTCTGTTGAGGTGTCTATTAAAACAAAATCTTCTTTGTTAGGTTCCACTTTTACATTAGCAACAGGGTTTTCTGTTAGTTGAACATATATTTCTGCTAGTTCTTCTTCTTGAACTATTTTGCTTACAGTTTCTTTTACCGCTTCTATTCGTGGTATTAGTTCTACCTCCATAATTGCTATGCTTTCTGGAGTCCAACCTGTATGGTCTTTAAAGTCCATTGTTCTGTCAAGACCTCCACAATATTTTTGTAAATAACTCATTCCATTTTTAACTTTTGTGTTATTTTCGTTATATAAATAATTCATAATATATCCTCCTTAATTTTTATTTGTGCTTTCTGCACTATTATTATTTATTAGACTTGGGGAAGCTGGGGATTTCTTTTCAAAATCTATTCCCCAAACTGCCCAAGTTCTTAATTTGCTTTTATGCTTAATTCAAAGTAATCTGCATACGATTTACCCTTCAGAACTCCATAGTCATCTACTAGAATTCTTGTTATATCGTTGCTTTTTTCTGGTTCAAGGTTGTTATCTTTACACCAACTTTTATATTTTTCTTTAAAAACTGATGTAATTGTTCTTCCTTGACCAATTATGCAACACTCTTTCAAAAACAATGCTAGTGAATTATTTCTAATCGCATAATCTTCACGATTTTTGATTGTTCGTTCACTTTCAGTAAATTTATAATCTCTAGCTATTGCATTTTGCAAACGCTTTATTGCAGCTGACACAATTATTTCTTTTTCTGCTAGTAATTTCTCTAATAACTGTGGGTCACGTTCTTCTGGTGGTATTGGATTATCACAACTGATTATTAAAAATCTGTCATAAACATGTTTTCCTTTATCACCGCCAAAACTTGGTAGGTCGTTACAATTAAACCATAAGAACCCACGAAATTGACTTGTAAAACTATTTTGATATTTCATTTCAATATTAACGCAATCTCCTCCAGTAAGTTCCTTTATTTTGTCAATTTCAGGAAGTCTTGAAAATTTCATATCTCCTGAACCAATTAAGCGTTTTGAGTAAATCCCACCTAGTCCAAATGTTCCGTGTAATTGCTTAATATCAAGTGTATGACTATTCTCTAGCCCTACAAGTTTTATAACAAATTCACGAATTACACTTTTTCCGGTGTTACCAGGTCCTTTTAAAATCAATAATTTTTTAAATCTAGAACCTTTGACATTACTGATTATTCCTCCTATAAATTCTAGGATTGTGTCTATATCTTCAGCATTTCCTCCTGTAATATCATTTAGAAACTTTGTTGCTACTGGTGCATCTTCTAACTTTAAGTCTGCTGTAAAATTACAAGGCACCTGTATTGTGCATAGATAGTCTGGACTGTGTGGTTCTAATTTCCCTGTTTTTAAGTTATATATTCCATTACGGAAGTTTATTATGTCCTCATTTGCGTTGAGGTCACTTTCTTCCGTGTTAGCATATTCGGTTATTAGTTCTTTATGAACTTTGTCCCACATACTAGACGTTCTAATTCGTCTAGGAAGATAACCTTTAATAAAGGCTTTACAATCGCTGTCAGTCCACAATTCATAGTAACCATTTCTATAAATGTATAGAACTATGCCTTTGGAATTTCCCAACTTTACAGAAAGAATATTTTGAGTTTCACTAATGTGAATGTATAGCTCCTGCGGACAAACATCTAGTTTATCCTTTGTTTGTATTATCCATGGTGGAAACTCTACTATTTCGCCTTTTAAATATGCATTATATAAAGGCTCAATTCCTCCAACGTCCTCCATTGTTAATGGTGGATTAGGTGGTTCTATGGGCAGTTCGGGTAATTCTTTTGGAGAATTACTTTCAACTACACCATTTGTTTTTTCTGTTGGGTCTCTAGCTGCTTCTTCTGTCAATTCTTTTTTGTGTTCCATTTTATCCCTCCTATAATTTTCTGCTTATAGTTAGGTCGCTTATCGAATTTCTACTTTCTGAAACGCAAAAAGAGAAGTAAGAGTAGAAACCTAATTATAAGATTGAGTCAATCAAGTATGATATGTTCATACTTTAATGACATACTTTAAATTAGTGTTTCGGTACTCCGACTTCTCACAAATTCTTTATTATATATTTGTTGAGACTAAATACTATTAAATAGTATCAGAGGTCTTCTTTCTCGAAAAATAATTTACATATTTAATTTTTACGATATCGTGATTAAAATGCTGTCTCTTATACACATCTCCGAGCCCACGAGAC
>USQP01000101.1 GCA_900556945.1 uncultured Clostridium sp. | reverse complement strand
TTATTTTGTCAATTTTTATGATACAATATGCTAAATTTTAAAAATATTTGTCAAAAGATAAACGAGGAGGAAATAATTATGGAATTTAATAGATGTAGTAGATGTGGAAGTTTTTATGTGTCAGAAGGAAATGTATGTCCTAAATGTAGTATGAAAGATGGATTTGAGTTTTCTACTTTTAAAAATTACATTCAAGAAAATGGATTAGAAAATTCATTAGATTCCATTTCTGGTGAAACAGGAATATCTGTTAAAAATTTAAATAGATTCCTAGAGTATAATGAATTTAAAAGTTTTAAGAAAGAATTAAAACAAGCCAATAAAAATGGTAATAGTGAAATAAGCTTAAGCTAACTATGAAAGGAATGAATAATATGCAAAATGTTTTTGACGTTTTAGAAGAAAGAGGATATATTGAGCAAATGACTCATCCAAAAGAAATAAAAGAATTGTTTAGTAAAAAATCTGTTTCTTTTTATATTGGAATCGATCCAACTGCTGATAGTCTACATGTAGGTCATTTTGTCTCTCTAATGGTTGCCAGCTATATGCAAAAGCATGGACATAGGCCTATTATTTTAGTTGGCGGAGGTACGGCTAGTATTGGTGACCCTTCTGGGAAAACCGATATGAGAAAGATGTTATCTCGTGAAGATATTAATCATAACGTGGAATGCTTAAAAAAGCAAATCGAAAAATTTGTTAGCTTTGAAGGCGAAAACGCTGCTATGATTGTAAATAACGCTGATTGGTTATTAGACTTGAAATTTGTTGACTTCATGCGTGAAATCGGTAGTTTGTTTTCTGTTAATAAAATGCTTGCAGCAGAATGTTACAAACAAAGACTAGAAACAGGATTAACTTTCTTTGAAATGAGTTATATGCTAATGCAATCTTATGACTTTTTACACTTATATAATGAATATGGTTGCAAACTTCAAATGGGTGGAAATGACCAATGGTCTAATATTATAGGTGGTGTTGAATTAATTAGAAAAATCGGTAAAGATGATTCTTTCGGTTTAACTTTTAAACTTCTTACAACAAAAGAGGGAAAAAAGATGGGAAAAACTGAAAAAGGCGCTTTATGGTTAGACCCTGCCAAAACTTCCCCATATGAATTTTATCAATACTGGAGAAACATTGAAGACTCTAGCGTTGAAACTGTATTGAAAATGCTTACTTTCTTGCCTATTGATAAAATAAAAGAATTATCAAATCTAAAAGATGAACAAATAAATGAAGCTAAAAAAGTTGCTGCTTTTGAAATCACAAAACTTGTTCATGGTGAAGAAGAAGCTAGAAAAGCTGAAGAAGCTTCAAATGCTTTATTTAGTGGTCAAGGAAGTTTAGAAAATATGCCTACCACAAAAGTTTCTACCACAAATATTTCTATTTTAGAGGCTATTATATCTACAGGTATGGCTCCTTCCAAAGGACAAGCAAGAACTTTAATTAATCAAGGTGGAATTTCTTTAAATGATGAGAAAATAACAGATGTTAATTACACTTTGTCTAATTCTGATTTTAAAAATGGCTATGCTATTTTAAAAAAAGGAAAAAAAGTATTTCATAAATTGATAATTGAATAATTAATAAAAACGATAGAATGAAATTTATCACTCTATCGTTTTTTTGCGATGTTACTTAAGATGCATTTCTAAGTTAGCAATAATGTTTACGTATCATTCTTCTTGTGGAATCTTTTGCTGTCGCATTTCTTCCACTTCTACTTATCTGCTTCTTTCTACAATTTCAACAATATCAGCAATATATTCTCCTATTACTGGAATATTTAAAGTTACTATTTTCTGCAATATCATAACTAAAACAGCCGTTATAACTGTAACGCCAATTCCTATTCCTACTCCTCTAAAAATTCCCGCAATTAAATTCCTTTTTATAATTTCCTTTTTACTACCTAAAATATAACTTAATTCTGTTAAATTTCCCTTTTCTAACGTTTCACTTAATTTTTCAATTGATTTGTTTAAGATATTTACTTTCTTTTTTCTTAACAACATAAAAATCCACCTTTTCTTTAGGGTGGATTTTTTATTCTGTTTTTATTCACTTGTTATAATATTTGCTGTATCATTTTGCTCTATCGAATTAGTATTATCTGTACTATTGGTTATACCGTCATTATTATTTTTCTGTAATTCTTCCTTCTTTTTATCCTCTTTTTCCTTTACCTTCTCTAAAGAGTCAATTAATTCTTGAAGCTTTTTAACATCTTTTCCCATCATTTCCCAATCATTATTTTGATTTGATTCTGTTAAATTTTTATTTGCTTTTATAATTGCTTCTATCAAACCGTCTATATCTTCTGTATTTTCTACTTCAATATCTACCGCATATTGAGAAAGTAGGTTTTCTAATGCTTTTGATAAAGTATCGCCTATAGCCACTTTATTTCCCGAAGCTACTACTACCTTTTTTAGCACTGGTACTTCTGATTCATTTAGCATTGTTTGGTAAATTGGTTCAACATATAGTAACGTATTATCAATTGGAACGATTATCATTTGTTTTGTTAATTTTGTTCCTGTTACATTTAATGCTTCTAACTCAGTCGATATAGCTTCATCCTCTTGTATTTGTTTATCTAATTGCATTGGACCGACAATATTACTATCAGCTGAAAATTTATATAGTTTTAATTCATTTTTTCCATCTGTCGTAGTACTTCCTACTAAATAAGAAATAATATTCTGTTTCTCAACTGGCGTATAAATTTGTACCAATCCAAACTTTTCTCCTTCAGATGTTTTTACCATAGTATAATACGGATCCATGTAAGTTCCCGTTGATTTTGTAGTATTTACACTATTATATTTAGCTATATCCCATAAATCATCTGCTCGATATAATACATCTGTTTTTACATTATGATATACTTCTAAAACTTCTGCTTGTACATTATATAAGAATTCAGGATAAACGATATGACTTGCTATATCTTCAGGTATTTCTTCATCTAAATCCATAAATAAATCTGGATATATATTCCTATATGCCATTGCAATCGGATCGGTTCGATCTGTTATATAGAATGACATCGTTCCATCATAAGCATCTATCATTACTTTTACGGAATTTCTAATATAATTGATATCTTCTTTTATGTTATCATGTTCAATTGTTGTATATTGTGAATATGGATAGCTAGAAGATACTGTATAAGCATCTAATACCCATACAATTCTTCCTTCTTCTGTTACTACAGTATAAGGTTCTTCATCATAAATTAAATATGGTAATGCTTTTTTAGCCCTTGTAATTACTTCTCTATTTATTAAAATCTTACTATCACCTGTAATCTCTCCAGAAAATGCTAAATTAATATCTCCCTTTGTTATCCCTAATATGAATCGATCCAAAAATCCTAATTCTAATCCTGCTTGTCCGTTATATGCTGAAGTATAATCTGTTCCATTTTCATCTGTGTAATCATATTCTTGTTTATTTTTTACATTTGTTGCTATCGTTTCTTTCGTATTTAATCCAAAGTAAATACGAGGTTCCGAGATTGTTATTTGTTCATCTTTTCCTGATACTTCTTTTTGTACATATTGAACTTTTCCTGTTTCCGTACTTTTTGTAGCTAAGGTAATAATTTCTCCCATTCCGTGTGTATATTCATATGTTTTGTTGTTATAAGTCCTTCCAGAACTAGCTATCTCTCTTGGTGCTAAATAAATTAATTCATCGGTTCCATTTATATTATATTTTGCTAGGTTTGTACTTTGATAACTAAATTGTCCTGTCACAGTTTGGCTATCCTTCAAGGTTTTTAATACAGATTCTTCACTAATGACTGGAATATTATTAATTACATTACTATTTTCTGCAACCTCTGTACTTGTTATCGTTCCTGAATTTTCAATATTTTCTTCTTCGATATTAATATTATATGCATTTTTCGTATTCTTTATATTTTCTGCAATATAGTCTTTTTCTTTATCTAATTCATTTGAACCAACAAAGACTAAATCAAATACAACCATTACAATAAATAATACAACTAAATAACCTGGTATGACTGCAAGATTTTTTAATACTTTACTTGTATTTCCTTTTTTAAAATATTTTAAAGCTCTATAGGCAAATATAACAATAACAAAAGCAAATATAATATATCCCCAAAGTTTTACAGTAGTTTCTGTTATTCCAGCCCCTACAATTTCGATATCATCTTTTATCGTTAATATTTTTCCAAACATTGTATTTGATACATTTATTATAGTAAATAATGCAATTCCTATAATAATTAGTAAAATATTTCTCATTAATTTTTTCATAAATAGGCTTTCTCTTAGCATTTTTCCGTCAACACCATCAAAATATCGATTAAATGCAATAATATAATATCTGTCTCTTATACACATCTGACGCTGCCGACGAAGC
>USQP01000100.1 GCA_900556945.1 uncultured Clostridium sp. | reverse complement strand
ATATAAAATTAATCATGTAAACTTTAAAAACTTACGCAAATAAAGAACAACGAAATTTTAAAATAAAAAATTATAAAGAATGTAATAAAAATGTAAAAGAAACTTAATAAGAAAGAAAGAAAAATGCTTGGAATGTGCATCCCTAAAGGGAAAGGATAAAAAATATGTAATATTTGGTCGAACTGGAAAAAACTCATATTGATTTTGTAAGTAAAAATAAGTACTATATATAGTAAGGAAGAGTGTCTTTATAAGGATAAAGGAGGAATCATGGCTAATAAGAGAAAAGAAAAATTACTTGCATATATGTGTTTATTGATGACAATATGTTTTTCTATTGTGTTTTTTGTAAAGTTCTTAGTAAATATTAGTGTAGGAGCAGATGACCAAAAGATTATAATAGAAGCTAATTTAGATAAATATATAAACTATGAAATATCAGATCAGGATAAAGGAACTTTAATACAGTATAATGTAAGGACAGGAATGGAATATGAAAGTGAAGATTATATACCTTTAAAGTCAAGTGAATTAGCTATCAATTTAAACCAAATTGATGGTAAATATCCTTATGCTGTAAAAGTAATTACTAAGCGTACAGAGTTAACAAATGGTAAAACAGAAAATATGGAAAGTCATTATGAGTATGATTCGAACCTTGGAATGATTGTGATAAAGACAAGTAATCAGGATGAAAATGGAGAAATAATAAACGATACGAAACCAAGTGAAGAAGCAAAAGATGAATATATAATTATTGCTTATTATGATGCTTATATGGAGCAAGAAGAGGAAAGAGAACTAGATATTAAAGTACAATCAACAGTTACATTATCTATTGATGACAGAAAGATTACGCAACAAAATGAATTCAAAGGGATGGTAAAAGATAATATTGGGGAGTTAACATCTGTTACAACAGAAGAGGAAGAAATATATAATGGATATATTAAATCAAACATAATTAATGGAACAAATTATGATACCGAATATAAGGAAACAGCTCAAATAATAGTGAGCAAAAAGGAAGCACAACAAAAAATAGAATTTAAAGAGAGTAACTCTTTTGAAAGAGTATATCAGAACTCAAATGGAGAAGAGACAATAGAAGAAATTCCGAACAATGGTAATTTAGTTTATAAGAGTACGAAAATAAAACAACAAGATATAAAAAGACTTTTAGGAGAAAATGGGGTTGTTGAAATTTTAGACGGAAATAGTAATTTAATTGCCACCATCGATCAGAATACACAATTTGCAGAAGATGGAAGCGTAGTTATTAACTATGAAGATGAACTAGAATCTATTATTGTTAAAACAAGTGAGATAAAAGATGAAGGAATTTTACCAATAGAAAATAAAAAAGCAATCAAAAGTACAATGCAAAATATAAATTATAACAAAATAAAAGCAGTTATTGAAATAACTGGAATCAAAGAAGAAGTTATAACAGACGGTGAAGAAGAAATAAAAGAAGAAACAGAAATATTTACGAATTATTATGAAAATATAAGTGATATAAAAGAATCAACGAATCATATAAATTTTGATGTAAGCAGTATGGAATGGACCAATCAATATCAAAATGAAATTACATTTCATACATACATTAGTAGCAACAAAGCAAAAGATAATATGTTGAAAAATCCAACTATAAAAATCGAGCTTCCAAGCGAAGTAGAAAAGGTTATATTAGGAGAAAGCTCAGTTATTTATGCGAATGGATTAGAATTACAAAATCCATATTTAGAGACGAATGAAAATGGAAAGATAGTGATTATAGCCAATTTAGTTGGTACGCAAACTAGTTATGATGAAAATGCTTTAGGATTAGTAACAGACGTAAAAATAGTAGCAACAGTGATTTTAAAGAAGAATATTGAGAATACAGTAGGAGACGTAAGCTTAACATATACCAATCAATATACTTTAGATGGAAGCACAGAAGTAAAAAATGAAAATAAACAAGTAAAAATAGAAAGCTATCAAGAAGAAAGCATGACAGAGGCTAATTCATCCATTGCTACTTATGCAAAAACTTCATTACTTAATTCTACAGTAGAAAATATAGAAGGTTTAACAGTAGAGGTAACACCAATAAGGGGAGACACCGTCTTAAAAGATGGTGATACAGTTTATGAAGGCGAATTTATTAAATATAATATTAAGGTAACTAATACTTCAGATAAAACAATTGATGATATAAAAATAGTAGGTAGTATACCAGATGGGACAACTTATGGAGAATTAGAGGCGGATTATGATACGGCATTTGGGAAATATGACTATAATTATTATAATGAGGTTAGGGAAAAAACAATAGAAATAAGCTCATTAGAAGCGGGAAAGAGCAGTACAAAATTCTATGAAGTAAAAGCAAATGACTTAGATGAAGGAGAAGAACAGAAAGAGACAGTAACCAATATAAAAGCTTATATAGGAAGTATCGAAACAACAAATTACGAAATTAAAAATGTAATAAAACCAGCAGATGTACAAATATTTTTAGCTGCAAGAAAAAATGTGACAGAAGGAATGTGGACATACGCTCTTAAAGTAAAAAGTAACATTGAAGGAGTAGCAGAATTAAAAATACAATTACCAAAGGAATTTGTATTAAGAGGAATAACTAATGCTGATAGCGTTCAAAGCGAAGAGAATTCTGAGGTATATGAGATAGAAGTTTCAGATGACAATTTAATGACTACAAAAATAAATTTGAATACAGAAGAGAAAGAATACATAATTCTTGGAAACATAGATAGTTTGAAAACTGAAAATCAAACAGAAGAGTCTAAACTATACTTAAATGCTATTGCTAAAGTTTTTGTAAACAACACAGTATATGTATCTAATGAAAATCGAATTGAATACAACTATGAAAATGTATTAGTATCTATGACATCTGATAGTGAGGGGGAAGAAGTTAAATATGAAGATGAAATAGAATATAAAATTGAGATAAAGAGTATAGGTGAAAAAGATAGCTATAGTGAATATGGTAATGTGACCACAGTGAATTTGAAAGATTACTTACCAGAAGATGTTGTTCCTATTAGCGTCACCTATCAAAATTGGGAAATAGATTCTATCGCGGAAAACGAAGAGACAGAGACATATACAATAAATGAGGGATATAAAAAAGTCGAAAAGACAAAAGAAATAAATGGAAGAACGACTGATGAAGAAGGAAATCAATTACCTGATATAGATATAGATTTGTTTATACCTTTTTATGAAAGTTCAACTGTAATAATAAAATGCAAAGCTGGATTAGTAGAGGAAAAAACTAAAATTGAAAATAACGCTACCGTATCGGGAGATTATATTCTTTCTAAAACAACTAATACTGTTACACATACAATACTTCCTTATAATTATGAAGAAGGTGAGAATCCAGACGATCCAAGTAATCCAGATGGACCAGATGATCCAAGCAATCCAGATAATCCAGGAGATAATGATGAAAAATATAGTATATCAGGAATAGCTTGGTTGGATGAGAATGGAGATGGAAAAAGGCAAACAAATGAAAAGCTTTTAGAGGGAATAACAGTAATGTTGGTGAATACCGATAATTCAAGTGCAATAAAAGCAAAACAAGTAACAGATTCTAATGGGGTTTATCGCTTTTCAGAGTTAGAAAAAGGAAAATATATTATAGTATTTAATTATGATACAGATACTTACTCAGTAACAGAATATCAGAAGAGTGGAGTATCAAGTAGTTTAAATTCAGATGCTACCACGAAAGAAATAACATTATTGGGAACACAAACTAAAGTAGGAGTAACGGATATTATAACTTTGGATGCTTCTATTCAAAACATAGATATTGGTTTAATAAAAAATAAAATTTGTGATTTAAGATTAGATAAATATATTTCTAAAGTAACAGTAAAAACTAAGAGTGGAACAAAAGAACAGTTTTACAACGATACGCAGCTTGCAAAAGTAGAGATTAAGTCAAAAGAGATTCAAGGTGCAATTATTGTTGTTGAATACAAGATAGTAATAACAAATGAAGGAGAAATACCAGCAAGTGTAAATAGTGTAACGGATTATTTACCAGATGGTTTAGAGTTTTCATCTGAATTAAATAAGAGTTGGACAACAACTAAAAAGGGAGAACTTACCAATACAAGTATTTCAAACCAAAAAATTGATCCTGGTAAAAGTATGGAGTTAGTGTTAGTAGCTACAAAAACCATGACATCTAATTCTACAGGTACTTTTACCAATATTGCAGAAATAGGACAAATAAGTAATTCAGTAGATATAAAGGATACAGATTCAACACCTGGAAATAAAGCAGAGTCGGAAGATGATTATTCAAAAGCAGATTTAATTATTTCTATTGGTACAGGTGCAGTACTATATCTGTCTCTTATACACATCTCCGAGCCCCCGAGACGCGTAGT
>USQP01000099.1 GCA_900556945.1 uncultured Clostridium sp. | reverse complement strand
TCTCGTGGGCTCGGAGATGTGTATAAGAGACAGGTTACAGTTTATCTTAGAACTTATTTACTCTCTTACTAAGTCTGAACTGCAACCTAAAAAAACAATCTGGAGAAAATTATGAGTTTTAAAAATTTATTTGACCATCTTTTTGCCTATACTCCTAAAGTAGATTATCAATTTAGTTTATCAGAAAAAGTTCAAACGGTAGATTCTAATATTGAAAATAACGTATCTAATGAAAAGGTAAAAATTTTTTCAAGCTTAAATGTTAATATGGAATATATGAAAACCAAATATAATCTTATGATTAATAGTGATGTTATATTACGCGAATTTACACTCAATGCTAGAGGAAAACAGTATCAGGCTTTCATTTTTTATATTGATGGCATGGTTGATTCACAAATAATGGATGATTTTATTTTAAAACCTTTAATGCTACGAAATAAAAACAATTTGTATGATAATTCTCAAAACAAAGTGATTTCAGAAGCAGTTACTAACAACATTACCGTACGAAAAGTAAAAAAATTTGATTTACCTAATTATTTAATGGGATGCTTATTACCTCAAAATGCAGTAAAGGAAATTACTGACTTTGATGAAGCTGCTAGTTCTATCAACTCGCGGAAACTGCGTTTTATTTGTTGATACTCTAGAAAAAGCTTTTGACATTGAAGTAAAAGGTTTTAAACAAAGAAGTGTGGATACCCCTGATAATGAAATTGTAATAAAAGGTCCCCATGAAGCATTTGTAGAAAATATCAGAACCAATACTTCTCTTGTAAGAAGAATTGTTAATAACGAAAACTTGATTATTGAAAATGTAGAAGTAGGAAAAATTACGAAAACAAAATGTGCTGTTTGCTATATGAAAGATATTACCAATCCTGATTTAGTAAATGAAGTAAAATATAGACTAAACAATTTAGATATTGACTCTTTACTTTCAGCAGGAGAATTGGAGCAATTAATTGTAGACTCTAATGTCTTAGGTATTCCTCAAGTTCTTTCAACAGAAAGGCCTGATAAAGTTAGTAAATATTTGTTAAAAGGGAGAGTTGTCGTAATTGTCAATGGTACTCCTTATGGAATTATTATGCCTTCTATTCTGATTGACTTTCTAAGTTCACCTGAGGATAGTAACTTAAAACCTAGTTTTGCTAATTTTTTAAGAAGACTTCGATTTTTAGGAGCTCTTATTACTTTATTATTACCTGGATTATATATAGCCATTACAAGCTTTCATCAAGAAATCCTTCCGACAAGTTTACTTTATTCTATCTTAGCTTCTAGAGAAAATGTTCCATTTCCCATTATTGTTGAAATTCTTTTAATGGAATTTTCTTTTGAATTAATACGTGAAGCAAGTCTAAGAGTCCCTTCTGCTATTGGATCTACCATTCGGCATCGTTGGTGCTTTAGTCTTAGGGCAAGCAGCCGTTAGTGCTGGAATAGTAAGTCCTATTTTAATTATTGTGGTTGCTATTACAGGTATTGCTTCTTTTGCCATTCCTGATTTTTCCTTTGGCTTTCATTTAAGATATTTTAGGTTTGCCTTTATATTGCTTGGATATATTGCAGGATTTTTAGGTATTTCACTTGGTCTTTTTGTATATATATCGATTCTTTGTAGCTTAAAATCCTTTGGCGTCCCTTTTACAGTTCCTTTTGCCCCTGCAACCAATAGCAAAGGAAATAGTTATTTATTACCTCCTATTTGGAAAAGAGAATACCGTGCGCCTTACATGGCATCCAAAAAGCAAAAAGAGCAAGATAAAATTGCTATGAAATGGAAATATCACTCAAACTCAAATTAAGAAAGGAGAATCTATTATGTTAAAATCAAAAATTGGTACCGTGGAAGCTATTATGCTAATTCTTACCATTATTGTTTCACATACCATGCTTTCTCTCCCAAAAGACATTCTAACTTCTATGAAATCAGCAAGTATTCTTAATTTAATCTATGTGGGTATCATTGCCATTATTATCGCTTATATAATATTTCGTTTGTTAAAAAACTTTCCTGGTTTGGATATTATTGATATCTCTGAATTAATTGGAGGTAAATTATTTAAGAATATTATAGGGATTATTTTTATTGCTTATTTTCTTGTAAGTTCTAGCATACTGCTTCGTAATTTTTGTGAAAGCATAAAAATTATCTATTATCCTATGACAGATATTTTCTTTATCATAGCTTTTTTTGTGATAGCTATATGTATTGCTAATCGATTAGATTTTAGCGCTACTTTAAAAACAAATTTAATCATCTTACCAATTGTTTTGTTTAGCATTCTATTCCTGTTCTTTGCCAATATCAAACAATTTACTCCTCAGAGAATTTTTCCAATTCTAGGAGATGGGATGTACAATACCTTTGTTTTAGGTCTTAGTAATCTTGCCTCTTTTGGTGGTATCGTCTATCTTTATTTTTTACCACCGCTTCTTAAAGAACCTGAAAAAATGAAAAAAATAGCATTAGTGTCAGTTGGTATTACTGCTTTATATTTAATATTAAGTGTCGCAACCCTATTATTTATGTTTTCCTTTTTTATCAACACTAGTGAAATTACTCCCTTATATAATGCTGCTAGATATATAGAATTTGGTAATTTCTTTCAAAGATTAGAATCTATATTTTTACTCATTTGGATTCTAGCCTTTGCCTGCTATTTAAGCATAGCTAGTAAATTTTCCATGAATATTTTTAAAAAACTTACCAATATTGAAACTAATACTCCTCTTATCGATATCTTTGGTCTATTAATTTTAGGACTTGCCCTACTTCCTAAGAATTATGCTATATCGCAAAATTTTGAAAGTAAAATTTATCCTTATTTAGTTTTTGGGATTGCATTTTTTCTAGGAATTGGTGTATTAATTTTAGCAAATTTTCGAAAAAGAAAGGTGGCTAAAAAATGAGTACAATCATAAAAAATACTTTTATTTTAATTTTAATTATCATATTCATTATTGCATTTTCTAGCTCCTATTCTTCTCTTAGTATAGATAACTTGGCATATGTATTGGCAATAGCAATTGATTCATCTGATACGAATAAATTAGAAGTAAGTTTCCAATTTTCTACTCCTGTATCTGCTGAATCTAGCTCTAGTGCAAAGCCAACTCCTATTATAAATACGGTTACCGCTTCGTCTTTAAGTAATGCTATCAATTTGGTCAATGGCTATCTAGGTAAACATATTAATATGTCTCATTGCAAAGTCATTATTTTCTCAGAAGATTTAGCCTTTAAAGGGATTTCTGATGAAATTTATACTTTAATTAATGATACACAAGTAAGACCTTCTTGTAATCTTGTAGTCAGTAAATGTAGTGCAAAATATTATTTAGAGCAAACGAGTCCTCAACTTGAAAATCTTATTTCTAAATATTACGAAATTTTTGCAAGTTCTAGTAAATATACGGGTTATATGCCAGATGCAACAATTGGTAATTTTTTTAATAGCATGATTTGTAAAACTTGTGAACCCTATGCCATATTAGGAGGTGTTAATGAAGGCATTCCAAATAATTCTAATGAGTCTGATTCGCAAAAAGATTACACGATAAAAGCAAATGAATCTTCTATTACCGGAGAAAATGGTGCCGAGAATATTGGTGTCTCTGTATTTAAGGGGTCTCAACTTGTTGGTGAATTAAATGCTTTAGAAACAATTGCTTTTCTTAATATAAAAAATGATTTGGATCGATTTCTCATTTCTGTGCCTAATCCTCAAAATGACAACAATTATTTAGATATCTATTTAACCCCAACTGCTTCTACTGATATAAAAATTGATACTTCAAATCAGACACCCTATATAAAAATAGAATGTGAATTTTCTGGCAGAATTTATTCTATGTCTGAGAATTCTAAATATTTGTCATCTGAAGTTTTAGATTCTATTTCTAATTCTTGTAATAGCTATTTAGAGTCTGTTTTCTCCGATTACTTATATAAAACTGCTAAAGACTTTAACTCTGATATAAATGGTCTAGGAAAATATGCTTTAAAAAATTTCTTTACAACAACTCAATATGAAGATTATAATTGGCAAGAAAATTATAAAAATTCATTTTTTGATGTAAAAGTCAATACTTCTGTAAAATCCGGTATGTTAATTACGGAAACTTAAAATATCTCTAGATTAAAAGACGCCGTCTACCTAAGATGTAATATATTTTATTTTTTACACCTTAGGTTGGCAACATTATTTAAATAGTAACTATAAAAGGAGCTTAACTATGACGAATATAATTTATTTTTTATTTTTTTCATTGATTAGTATTTTTATATTATTAAAAGCCTTTGGATATGCTATTTATGAAATAAAAGAACTGAATAATAAAGTTGGTGGTATTACAATTATCTCTTTTTCGATTTTAGTAGTAATATTTGCTAATATTATGATGTGGATTCAATAATTTCATTTATCCAATAAGGATAGTATTAAAAAATAAAATTCATTTCTGTCACTGTCTCTTATACACATCTCCGAGCCCACGAGACGCGTAGTAATCTCGT
>USQP01000098.1 GCA_900556945.1 uncultured Clostridium sp. | reverse complement strand
ATACGATATTACTACGCGTCTCGTGGGCTCGGAGATGTGTATAAGAGACAGGTACAAAGTGAGCCAAGTATAATTATATTTTATTGAGAGGAGGTGTATTTGTGATAGAAATTGTATTTCAATGTTAAAATACGTTAAAGAAATTGATGAACAATAATATATTTTATTGTAATTACATAAGTAAAAGGAGTATAGAGATGAAAAAAATAATTCGTAAAATTTATCTAATTTTTATTGTATTAGTATTATTTTTAGCAGGAACGGTTTTGGGGACTGACACAGAATTTAAAGAACCAGAATATACAGAAGTATATAAACAATGGTTGCGATTATCAGATGAAGAAAAAGAAAATGCAATAGAGCCGAGCAAGTATAGTTTTAATTTAAGTAAAACGAATAAAGAAATACAACTTTCTAATCAAAATGCGAATTTAAAGAGATTGCTTCGAATGACTAAATCATCGGCATATTCTTCAGATAATTATTTTTCTTTGCAAAATTTAATAAACAATAATCTAACAATACGAGATCAAAAAAATACAAATTTTTGTTGGGCTTTTGCTACAATGAGCTCATTAGAAACAAACTTAGCTTTAAAAAATTATTATGATAATGTAGAGGAAAAAATATATGACTATTCAGAGAGACATACAGTATATTCAATGACTCAAAGTTTTTTAGAAGGACAAGTAAATGCAAAAGGTTGGAATTACAAAGCTAAAGATGGTGGCAATGCAATAATGGCAACAGCATATTTAACAAATGGATCTGGAGCGATAAATGAAAGCGATATGGAATTTGAAAACAGTGAAACTGAAATTGATATAGGGAATATTCAAGATAAGACCGTACAAACAACAGTAAATGATATAAGATATTTAGATGATATGTACATAACAAAAGATGATGGAATAGTAGACTTAGATGGAAATGCATTAAGTGAAACTAAATTAACCACGTTAAAAAATGAAATGAAAGAGCATATATCAACAAATGGTTCAATATATGCTAGTATATATATGCCAGCATTAACAGATATAACGAATATGAATTTAAAGACAGGTGCAATTTACTGTAAAATGAATTCTTATGAAAGTATTACCAATGAATATGCAAATGGAGGAATTTATCCAAATCATGGAGTTAGTATAATAGGATGGAATGATACTTATTCTAAAGAAAATTTTGCAAGTACACCATCAAATGATGGTGCTTGGATTGTAAGAAACTCTTATGGGGAAAGTTATAACATCAGTATGACACAATTAAGGCAGATGTATGCTGGATATAGTGATGAGGATATTATAAAGATATATGCAACTTATATGAATTGTACTTTAAGTGAAGATTGTGAAACACTGAAAGTCACGATGGGGGACAATGGAATCTTTTATATATCTTATGAAGATGCTTATATATATACAGGCTTAGTTGGAATAGAAAGTGCAGATGATGAAGTGACTTATGACAATTTATATCAATATGATGAGCTTGGGGGGAGTAGTGCAACAAGTTTAATCGCTAGTAAGCAATATGATACTTATTTAGCTAATGTCTTTACCAAAATAACAACGGAAGCAGAATATTTAACATCAATTGGATTTGAGAGTTTAACAGGAGGAACTTATGAAGTTTATATAAACCCAAATGGAACGGATAAATCTTTAGCTAGTTTGCAAAAAGCTAAGTTAACAACGGGAGATGATATTACATTAACAGCAGGATATCATACGATAAGTTTAAAAAATGCATATGAATTAAAAGGAACGAATTTTGTTATAGCTATAAAAATGAAACATGCAGAAGATGAATATTCTTATTTTACTTATGAATCTTCCGATCAAAATCCTGACATAAATCTTAGCAAAGCAAAGGAAAGCTTTGTTGTATCAGCTGAGGAAGCAAATAGTGATAGTGCATGGCTAGATATTGGTGATGCAAGTGGTGAGAATTATCTTGGAAATCTATGTATAAAAGGAATAACAGTTGATAATTATTCAGGAACCATAGCAAACGTAACTGATAATAATTCCGAAAGTGATACATCAGAAGAGAAGAATGATTTGCCCCAAAATTCAAATTATGACAAAGCAATAGCAGTACTCACAGAATTACAACTTTCTGGATATGTTAGCGCAGATACAAATGAATCTTCTGTTAAAATGTCAATAGAAATACAAGGAATAGAGGTAGAAAATGTATGCGAAGAATATCAACATTATTTTTATCTATCTTCCCAATCAGATGCTAAGGATATAGAGGAATCTAAATGGGTTAAAGCCGGAAAATTTGAAAAAAAATCTGATGGAACTTATACCTTAACAATAGAAATAACAGATGAGTCACAATTAGCTGATATAGATGAAAGTGGTTCCATATATGTGTATGTGAAAGAGATAGCAACAACAGGAGGAAAATCGACTATTTTAACAACAAACGCTATAGAACTTGTAATATTTACTTCCGAGCTAGATAAGGAAGAGGAAGATAACGGAATTACAATAACATATAATCCATCTACAGAAAACAAACAAAAAGATACAACGACTGCTAATAAAATCTTACCAAATACAGGGTATATTTCGGTAATAATAACGGTTATCATAATTGCTGGAATGATTGGAATAATAGAATATATTCGATACAAAAATATAGATAAATAGAAATAAAAAATACTATAAAGTAAAAGGTATCTAATCAAATAGACAATCTCTTTTTTTAATTGACTATTGGATTAGATACCTTTTACTTTATAAGAATGATTCGTGACAAGAAGTAAATGAATTTTACATAGTAATAAGTTTTTTTGTAAAATCCAAATTATTCCAAGAATCTAATTCATAACCAAGAGTATATACATTAGTGGCCCAAATATCTCTATCAAGCATTAATTTTAAATTCTTATTTGAATTACTATCCATAAAACGTTTTACTGAAGTAATAATTTCGAGTTTTGGATTTGCTTTAGCGATTTCAGAGATTAAAAATTTACCTCTGTTATTAAGACCAAGAACTCTAATATAAGGAGTTATTTTTTTTGATATAGCCATATCTTTTTTGGTAATTCCGAGTAAAGAATATAGTAAAATTCTTTGAATACGAGTCATAGTGTATCTTTTAGATTTTATAATATTTAGAAATTCTGTAAGGGTATTACAAGAATTAGCTGCTTTTTTTATAGAAAATTCTAATCCTTCGGAAACGTCAGGAAGTTCGGCTATTTCGGATAGGTCCATTTTTCTTAAATTATAAATCATTTGCTTTTCAAAAACTGATAAATCTGGCACAATATGACCTTGTTTCATATTGCTAATTAAAATAGGATAGCTAGAAGATGGTAAAAGTCTTCTTAAGATATCAAATCCGCCATTTTTTATAATATTTCGAATGGAGGTGCTACTTGCTATATTTCCTGAATAACTAATATCATTGTAACCAGCTTCATAACGCATAATAGATACTGGTTTAATATTACTTTTTTGTCTTTTTAAAGCTTTTAAATATTCAATCCCTAAAATGTTATTAGGAGAAGAAAGAACATTTGCATATTTTCTAATATCATTTAAATACATTAATAATGCATTTTCTCTAGCTTTAGGAAAGGAAAGTCCTTTATTTAATTCATGAGAAAGCATAGTTTTATATTGTTTCGGTTCGCGATATAAAATATCGGCAAATTGATTTAAAATTTCAATGTCAGATGTTTCGGCACCGAAAGAAATATAATCGACAACCTTTAAAGAATTTAAAAGTTTAATAGCGCCATCTGCAAAATTTTCTGCACTAGAAGTAGCATATAATACAGGAAGTTCAATAACTAGGTCTATCCCACTTTGAATAGCAGCTTCTGTTTTTGCCCATTTATCAATTAAAGAAGTAGATCCACGCTGTGTAAAATTACCACTCATAATAGCAACAGTATAAGTAGAGCCAGTTAATTGTTTCGATTGTTCTAAATGATACAAATGCCCATTATGGAATGGATTATATTCGCCTATGATACCTAAAACTTTTCCCATAATAAAAAATCCCCTTCTTGTATATTTTTATATTAACTGTTATAATATTACCATAAAATGTATAAAAAGACAAGGAAAGGAAATAAGTATGGAAAAGGTTGTGATATATACAGATGGTGCTTGCTCTGGAAATCCAGGACCAGGTGGATGGGGAGCTATTTTGATGTATAAGGATTATCAAAAAGAAATTTCAGGAGGAAAGAAAGATACCACCAATAATATTATGGAATTAACTGCAGTGATTGAAGGATTAAAACTTTTAAAGTACCCTTGTGAAGTTGATTTGTATAGTGATAGTGCCTATGTTGTCAATTCATTTTTACAAGGATGGATTTATAATTGGGTGAAAAACAATTGGAAGACAGCAGGAAAAGAACCTGTTAAAAATAAAGAAATTTGGCAAGAATTATATAATTTGACCAAAATGCATAAAGTTAATTTTATAAAAGTTAAGGGACATAGCGATAATGAGTTTAATAATCGATGCGATGAATTAGCAAGAAATGCAATAACAAAGTTGTAAATATTCTGTCTCTTATACACATCTGACGCTGCCGACGAA
>USQP01000097.1 GCA_900556945.1 uncultured Clostridium sp. | reverse complement strand
CATCTATAATATATGCAGATATTTCATCTCTACGAATAAAAGCATTAACTGCATTCTCGCCATATTTAGATGCCACTTTTTGCATAGCCTCTATAGTTTCTTTCTCTTTTCTTAATGAATTGATGATTTTTTCTGCATCTTTGTACTTTTCGTTGAAGTAACCTACTATTTCGTCACTATTCTTCATTGTAAAAAATCGTTCGGATATATAAGGCACAAATCTCTTAATGCCACCCCAATCAACCCAAAAACCATTCGGGTTGCTTTCTTTTTCGTCTATTTTTAAATTACTAAAAAAAGTTTCTGGCTTTGGTATATATTGTACATTCTTTTTAATATTTACTGGTTTCTCAATAAATATTGCATCTAAGTTGAACAAAACACTTTCTTGTTCATGTGATAATGACGGCTTGTTATGTATTGTCCAATATGCTAGAGATTTAGTATTAGTGATATCTGTAAAGTTTTTTAAAGTAGTAAGTCGCTTTATTTCAGTATTAATTTCTTCTGTTCTCTTCTTGCAAAAAGCATAACCAGCATCTGTACCTTTTACCCAAGGAGATTTTATCCATTCCTCATATAATCTTTGTTCCTTCAATTCATTACTCAAATTTTTCAAATATTCCTTTTCTTCCTTTTCTATCAATTGTTTTGAGTGTCTCTCTCGTAATTTCTCGCATGTTTTATATGTATTAAGTAACTCTTCTACTTTTTGTACTTGAATATACTGTTCATTAAGTTTGGGGTATTTCTGAAACGCAATGAATTCTTTAGTCAAATACGTTGTTATATTTTTTTGAGCATTTTCAATGATAGATAATTTATCTGCTAAAGAATTTATATGCCTCTGTTGTTCCTCAGTTTCTGCTGAAAATAAGCAAAAAAAGAGATTAGCTACTTTATGATTAATATTTTTTATACCATCCTGAAATTGAACATATTTTCTTTCTGCAGCATTCCTGTTCTGATAATGAAATATAATTTTTGTTTTCAAGTAATCTTCTTGTGCTGCATCTCGTGCTTTTTTTAAGTCAAAAAGACGTTTGAACTTTTCATATTTGATTCGCACGTTTTCTAATGTTTCTTTATTTTCCTTATGGTCTCTTAGTTCTTGAGCTATATCTGCAAGTTGTTCATCAAAACGAGTTTTGATGATATTTTCTAAATCGTCATTAAAGAAAAATTCTTTCAGCCATCTCGAATTATTTTTAAAACCTTTGCCACGAGAGAATGCCCGAATAATTTGTGCAAAAGTCTTTAAGTTTCCTTCCGTCTTCAAATTAATGGGAAGAATATTATTTTGTTCAAGCAATTCGTGATATTTATTTAAAGTCAATTTTACTGCATAAGCCTGTTTACTTTCTTTCATCCTTTTAGGAAGGTCTATGATATCTATAATCTCATCCCCCGACATAAAATCTTTGGATATAATAGGCGAAGAAAGCGGTTCAAACATATCTAATCCTATATTAGCCTGAATGATGAAAGGATCGATAGATGTGGCTGATATATACATTCCTATAACAATAAATTGTCCCGTATTTATTGCAATATTTAGAAATACATATCCATATCGCTCTATGATTAATTTTCTTGCTTCCCGTTCAGAGCTTGAGTCTGTAGCAGATTTAAACTCTCTTTCTCCAACTAATATTAGTTGGAGTACATCTGCGATAATAGACTTTCCTACACCGCTGTCACCTACAAAATCTGTTCGAAAAGGATGAAAACGATAATCTGAATTATAATGATTACGAATACCCACTGTAGAGAGGCTGTATATACGAGGAAAATTTTTATTATGGCTCATAGTTAATTGGTGTATTGATAATATAATTCTCAAATATATTCAGTAAACGATTAAGGGACGGCATGACTTCAAACGTTTCAGTGTTTTTGTCTATCATAATCCAACATAATTCATTGAATTTTTTTAAAGCTTTCTCAATTTCATCTTCAATAGACTTTAACTCATAATCCGTTTCTTTTGTATCTTCCGATTTTGCAAACAGTCGTAATAAGTGTGGTTTATATTCTTCGTACTCCGATAAAACTTGTATCTTAAAATCTTGTATTAGTATCCGTTTTTCTACTCTTGGCTCAAGAACATACATACGAATTAATAAAAAGGCTATAATTAGATGTGATTCTGCAAGATATTCCCGATTTTCTACAGGAATATTACCCCGTTGGTAGTATCCGTTCCTATCTTTGAAGAAATCAATGAAAAAGTATTCTAGTTCACCCTCTCCTTCACTATTTAAATGAATACCAAACAAATTATCATAATATGATTTTAATTGATCATAATACCTTTTAATAAAAGCGAATAATTTACCTTGTGAAGGACACTTTTGGATATGTCTTCCACTTTTCAAAGCATAATCAACATCTGCAAATATTGATATTGCTTCTTGTGTTGTTAAGAATGTATAATCTACATTCTCTTGTAAATGATAGTTTTCCATATTTTTACTATTGGATATTCGGGAATACCAACCATTTCATTTGAGATAGATATTCCAAAAGTATTATCGCCACGATGATATTTATACATGGTTTTGTGAGCTAATTTCACACAAATATTGATGTTTCCATTTTCTTTTTTGAGTACTTCATAAAAGAAAGCAGAAAAATCAACCTCTTGATACGTCTTTAATCGATTTTCCAAATCAAGCATATAAGAATTAATTCTTTTTTGAACTTCAAATCTTTCTTTTTCTAATATAAAACGATTCTCTGTTTCAATCTCGTTAGTTATAGGAATTTTCGATTTTGCTGTTTTGAACTGACTGAGGGAAGCTCCATCAAAATTTTCTTTAACGATAATGAATTTTATCTGTTGAGCATTCCGTATCGGAATACTTGGTACTTCATTAGGAAAATGAATTTTTCCTTTTTCCAAAGTGCTTTTTTCAAGTAGTTGATTGAAGAAGCATTTGAACCGAATATAAAAATCATGCCTATTTATATTTCTAATATATTCATTTAGTCGAGGTTTAACACTATCTATACGCTTGCTAATGATTTTCAAATTACTCTGAACTTCTTGGAAAAAATATAGCACATTTTCACATTGTCTATTCAGAAGAATATCTTCTGTAATTATACGACTCTTCAATAACTTATTTCGAATGTCATATGCTCCGCTAAAGGCATTATTTAATTCTTCTGTTTTATAACGAATATCTTCCAATGTATTAACAATTGATTTTAAAGCATTCAAATCGTAAGCACGTTCATTTGATATCTGCTGTCTAAAATCAATTACTAATCTGTCAATCTGTAAATATAGAGTATTAATTTGTGTATCTACCCTTTGACTATAACTTTCAAAAGTAGTGGTGTACCACTCTGGAAAGGATTGTTCACTAAAGGTATTAGAAAGATATAAAAACTCTTTTTGTAACTGAGTGGGATTGAATGTTTCTTCAAGAATATTTTCAATCAATTTACACCATTTCTTTGTAAAAGGCTTAAAGCGATATTGTCTGTTATTCTCATCACGCCATAAAAAATATTTTTGAAAATACTTAATTGTATGATTAAACTGCTCTTTCTGGTAGGTTTTTAAATCATATCGGATTTCTCTCAATGATTTGATAATTTCTTCCTCTGAGAATTCTTTCCCGATATTCCCATCCTTTTGCCTCTGATATAGATGAAACAGCACCAATCCTTCCTGCTTAAGAGGAATAAGATTTTCGTATTCTTTTTCTATTTCATTATATAACTTTTTGCTTATCATTGATTTATTTCCAGAGAACATTTCTTCTCTTAAATCAACTATTTCTACGTCAGGCAGACTTGAGTTATTTGCCCTATGTTTTAATTCTAACAATTCAACTTCTTGTTTTTGTGCTTTGTAATATGTTTCTATGTCTGGTGTTGCACTTCCTAAAACAAGACATATATTATTTTGCTTTGCTATATATGTTGCCACTTCTTTAGCATTATATTTTGGTGTTGTTTCTGATTTATATGAACTATCATGTTCTTCATCAATAACGATTAATCCCAAATTATCAATTGGAGCAAATATAGCACTTCTCGCTCCAATTACAATTTTGGCTTGTCCTTTTTTTATTTTATTCCATTGATCATATCTTTCTCCAATTGATAATTTGCTATGCAAAACTGCAATTTTCTCTTCACCAAATCTTGATATAAACCTATCTACTGTTTGTGGTGTAAGTGAAATTTCTGGAACAAGCATTATGCTACTTTTATCATTTTTTAAACAGTTTTCTATTAATTGCAAATAAATTTCTGTTTTTCCAGAACCTGTAACACCATATATTAAAAACTCCGAAAAAAGTTGTTCCTTCATTGCATCATTTATCTTATCATATGCATTTTGCTGTTCTACTGTAAGTTCTTTTTTGGAGCTTTTAGTAGTAACTTTATGAATAAAAGGATTTCTTTCAATTTGTTTTTCTGCTATTTCTACATATCCTTTTTTTTCCAAATTGTCTATAACTGCTTTTGTAGTATCTGTAAACACTTCTATTTCTGTTACAAAAGCTCCTTCATTATCACATAAAAAGTTTAACACCCTTATTTGCTTGTCTGCTTTAATTTTTTTATTTTCTATATCT
>USQP01000096.1 GCA_900556945.1 uncultured Clostridium sp. | reverse complement strand
CGAGATTACTACGCGTCTCGTGGGCTCGGAGATGTGTATAAGAGACAGCCATATCAGCATAATATAAATCCGAATTAAAAATTCTCATATATAATTCATGATAGCAATCTGATAAGGCTTCTATATTCTCTGATAATTTACTTGCTATTGTCTTGGCTATATGGTTTTTTTCTTCTATTTTTAGTTTTTCTTTTGGAATAATTCCTATCTTTTGCAGTTTTTTTTCTGACGTCATATTAATCTCCATTATCTTTTATCTTTTGTCTTTATTATACAATATAATCTTTGTTTTTTATTACATTTCTATTAAATTATTATTTCATTTTCATGACACTCGGATGGCAAATATATGTTATTCTTTTTCATTATTTATTTCTAAGACTTTTGGTAACTTTATCATACTTCCTATTACAGCAGTTAATAACATAACTGGTATAGCAGCTACAGGAAAACATATCATTAATAGCAAGACGGTTGCCAATGGTTTTTTCATTAAAGATGCCATCAATGCAGTTGTAATAACACTAACACAAAATACTGGATTAACACCAGTTAATATACTAAATGCATATCCTATGCAGATTCCTGAAAATATGCAAGGAAAGAAATGTCCCCCTTTTAACCCCGTATGAATACAAATATTAGTAATTAGTAATTTTACAATAGCTGTAACTAATAATATTCCAACTCCTATTTCTTGCCAGTTAATTATTAACTCTTCCATCTGATGTTCACCTGAAAACATAGTATATGGCAAAAGAGTTCCTGCTATTCCTAATAATATCCCTCCCAACACACCTTTTATAATTGTATTGTTTTGTATTGGTGATGAAAGTTTAATTACTACTTTACGAGAAAAGTAATAGAAATAACCTGCTACCATACCCATTAAACTAAGAGGAAGTAACCATATCCATTCTCTTATTCCTATTTTTAGCCCTTCAAAAGTTGCCATCTCTGAACTTCCTTGGAAGAAATGATTAAGCAAAACAAACATACCAAATGCGCCAAAAATGGCTAAGAAATATAATATCATTTTAGGTGTCTTTGGTAGAGCTGTTCCTTCTTTTTCTGATTCAATTGGTTCGATAAATCCAAACATTGGAGATTTAAAAATGGTTCCTAATGTAGCACTAACTCCTATTTGTGTTAGTTCTTTCATTTCCTTAAATAAATGTTTAAATTTATCTCCTACCCAAGTACATAGTCCAGCAATTACTCCTGTTAATCCTGCTTCTGGCCCAATACTACCTCCAAAAACTAAAGGTAGCATAGCTGATACCGATATCGCACCTATATTGTGATAAGAATACCTTCCTTCTTTCTTTACTTTCCCTATAACTGTCTCTAGTTCTTCTGGATAATCTCCGTTTTTTTTCTTCCATATTCCAATTATTAGACCACCTAATGTACACACGATAATGGTATAAAATGGAATAGAAATCCTGTTGGGTAGTGTTTTCCATATAAACTCTATACTAATATTCATAATCTTTAGAAAGCACCAAACAATTAACCCTGTAATAGCTCCTATACAAATTGCATATAGCATAAATAGCAAACTGTTTTTCCCTTTATATTTCATTTTTTCTCCTTTGTTCATTCTTTTAAATTTTCAATTAAGTTGTATCTTTACTAATTCAACTAATATTTTCGCAATTTTTTCCATATCTTCTATACATACAAATTCATAAACACCATGAAAGTTTCTTCCTCCTGCTCCTAAATTAGGGCAAGGTAGTCCTTTTACTGTTAAACGTGCTCCGTCTGTTCCTCCTCTTACTGGTTGAATAAATGATTCCACTCCTACTCTTTCTCCTGCTTTTTGCGCATTTATAATTAGTTCCTTATCTTTTTTTAAATACTCCTTCATGTTTTCATATTGTTCATTAAATTCTATTGTCACTGTATTTTTACCATATTTTTGGTTTAGTTCTTCCACGATATCTTCTAATTTTTTCATTCTTTCTTTCATATTTGCTTTTTCAAAATCTCTTAAATTATAAATCAATTCTGCTTTTTCTACATTTGCTTTTAGGCTTACTAGATGGTAAAAACCTTCATATCCTTCTGTGGTTTGTGCCTTTTCTTGTATTGGTACTTGTTCATGAAATTCACATGCTATGTCAGAAGCATTTAACATTTTATTTTTAGCATAACCTGTATGCACACTTTTTCCTTTTACCATTACTTCTGCACGAACTGCATTAAAGTTTTCATAAGAAATTTCCCCTAATTTTTCTCCATCAACTGTATAAGCCACCTCTGCTCCAAATCTTTCTATATCAAAGTTTTGAGTTCCTCTAGATATTTCTTCATCCGAAGTAAAGGCAATACAAATCTCTCCATGAGATATTTCTGGATTTTGCATGATAACTTCTACCATAGACATAATTTCTGCAATTCCAGCTTTATCATCAGCACCTAGTAACGTTGTTCCATTGGTTACAATTAATGATTTGTTTTTATATTCTAATACTTCTGGAAATTCACTCACTTTTAAAGTCACACTTTCGTTTAATTTTATATCTTTCCCATTATAATTTTCTATAATTCTTGGTTTCACATTTTTTCCACTGGCATCCGGAGCAGTATCTACATGAGCAATAAATCCTATTGATTTTATATCATCTTTTTCCGTATTCGATGGTATTTTAGCATACAAAATGCCACCCTTTTCATCCATATCGATATTTCTTACACCAAATGAAATTAATTCTTCCTGCAAATAATGTAGCAATTTCATCTGTCCTTCTGAGCTAGGTGATTCTAGCACCTCTTCATTTGATTGTGTATCTATTTTTACATATTCTAAAAATCTGTTTATGATTTTGCTATCCTTCATTATCCATTTCTCCTTACTTTCTTAACAAATATATCACTTCTTCATTATTTTACTATATTATCTATAATTTCCGGAAATAATTGATAAACATTGCATCCTAATAATTCATCTATATATTTCTTTAATTTTAAAGCTTCTGTAATGTGATAAACTGTATTGCTATCTACTCCTCTTCTTGTCATTATTTCGATTAATCTTTGTTCCAAAGTCATAAATTCATTGGTACACATTAGATCGCATAAATTAATTATCTTCTCATAAACTGTATATTCATGACTTTCTACAAATCTTTTTCTAAACTCATAACCCGCACTTTCTGTGCTTGGTACTCCACCAGCTGTACAATTAATATCATTATTTAAATAAGAATGAGTAATACAAATATTAGCATATTCATCCTCATACCCTTTCTCTTTTAAAAACTCGTATCCTTTTATCACATGATGTTCACGTTCTCCATATCTTTTTCCAATATCATGGATATATCCTAAAGTTTTTGCTTTTTCTACATCCAAATTTAATTTATCAGCAATTCTTCCTGCTGCTTCTCCTACTTTTCTAGAATGTTCAATCCATCTTCCTTGATTTGGTTTTTGTGCTTCCTCTAATAATTTTAAAGCTTCTTCACTTGTTAATATCATTATTATCTCCTATCTTTTTAAACATATCTTCATATATATTATCACTGTTTAAATAAGTAACCATAGTAATAAGATGATTATTTGTATTTAACTCATATGATGTGTCATCTTTTATATTAGGACAATTTATTTGCATTGTTTCAAACCACTCATTATTAATTAAATATGCTATTGCACTAATATCCCATATAACACGCCTTGTTTGAATTCCATGTTTACCATCATTATAAAATCTATCACATAAATAATTGCATAAACTACTTTTACCTTTTAAATAATGCTCAACTTCGTAAATACTTGTTTTTAGGTTCGATACTACACCTTTACAGGGTAAGATTGTTAAATTGACTTTTGATTGAAAGACATTCTTTACTGCTTGAATATCTTGTCTAAAATTAAATTCATCATTATCGTTACTTAAAATATCATTTCCACCTAACCAAATCACTTCTATTTTTTCTATAATTTTAGGCTCTTTCCTAATTGCCATTGCAAGATTAGTTATTGCTCCAATTGCTATTATATATGTTTTTTCATTTTTTAACGCAACTTCTATTATTTTATTTAC
Organism: uncultured Clostridium sp.; assembly: GCA_900556945.1. GTDB lineage: Bacteria > Bacillota > Clostridia > TANB77 > CAG-508 > CAG-269. The sequence continues at coordinate 553 of USQP01000096.1, read as the reverse complement.
AGCATCATTTGTCTCATTATAACCTTCTTGGATATAATCTATTGAACCTTTCCATACTTTATCTTTTGTATTAAAGTTAAGCCACTTGCATATTTTTAACACTTCTTGATAACTTTTTTCTGTCCCTTCTTTTATCGATATGTCATTTTCATGATGATATGGTGCAATCGTTATCGCTTCAATATTAAATCTATCTTGTGACTTCAATAAATAAGCTAGTGCAAATTGATCATCCGCTTCGTTGTATGTATCAGTATCTAATATAACATTTATTTTTTCTAGTTTTCTCTTTGAATCTATTCCATTTATCTTATTATAAATTTCTCTCCAATTTGAAACTTTTTCAAAATCAGTAATGTCCTTATTAAATCTGTTTTCCATCATGAATACTTTTATCCCATGTTCTGATACATCTTTGCAATTATTAGTAGAATCATCTATCATAATATCAATATTGTTCTCTTCACATACTTTTCCCTTTTCTCCTTTATCTGTAAGTATTAATCCTGTCTCTTATACACATCTCCGAGCCCACGAGACGCGTAGTAATCTC
>USQP01000095.1 GCA_900556945.1 uncultured Clostridium sp. | reverse complement strand
CGAGATTACTACGCGTCTCGTGGGCTCGGAGATGTGTATAAGAGACAGTTTTTATGTAAGTAAGATATAATTTTTGAAATAGTACTTCTGTCGAAAAGCTCTTTTCTTTTGTTCCTTGTTGTAGTCTTTGAATTTTTTTGTATTCAGAGCCTTGCATTTTTTTCGACAAAATATAATAGATAATTACAATTATTACAAAAGCCGCTGCTGATCCACCCATAATATAAAATATCATCTGGTTACTCAAGTTATATTAGCACCTCCTTTGCTATTTATTTTGTTACACCTTAGTTCTTAAATTTATGCTTGTGTTGCCTTTGGTTTTCTTCCTCTTCTTTTTGGTTTTTCTTCTGTTGTTGATACTTGTACGGTTTCTTTTTTTGCTAATTGGTTTCCCCAATGTTTTTCAACAAATTTATCAAATTCTTCTACATCAACTTCATTCATATTATTTCTCATTTCTCTTAAGTTTGTTTCTGAAATTGGATTGGTAATGACATACTCGCCATCAATGTATTCTAATATGTTTCTATAGGTATATAATTTTTTATCCGTTGATTTTTCAAAAAATCTAGTTGCATTATCAAAAAATTTATCAAATTTTCCTTCTAATGTCTTTTCTTTTCTATGGTCAAATGTGTATTCACTTTTACTTTCAATAGGAATACATTCTGTAATTCTTTCTATGTATCTTTTTCCTCTAAAATCTTTCACTTGATGAACATCAAAATTTAAAACTTGTACAACTTGTTCCTCAGCTGTTTTTTCATCAGTAAACACTCCTGTTCTTAACATAGAGTTTCTAAGTGCTGTTACTAAGTTTGGAAATGTTTTTGCGTGGTGAGTAAATAAGGTGAATTTAGAAGCAACTTGAGCTGCTTGTATCATCCAAGATGCTACCGGGTCAGTTGCAACCTCACCGATGATGTTAACAGAACCATCTGTTTTCTTTTGAACATCCAAACCTTCTTGTCCAGAAATGGTATCTGTTTCACGGAAAGTTAATATATTTCTAGTTGGATAAATTTTTCTTAAGTGAAGCTCGAACGCTGTTTCTTGAACTCTTATGTTCATTGTTTCATAAATATTTTCTATCATGCCCATCAGTAAAGTTGTTTTACCAGAACCTTGTTCACCAGTAATAGCAGTAATTCTTGCTCCTTTTACTAAAAATTTTAATAATTCTATTGTATCTTCTTTTCCTGAATCTCTTACTAATTGTTCTAGGGTTGCTCTTTTAACATCAAATTTTCTTACGAAAAATGCCCATGTTTCAGAGAAACTTGGTCTGACAACAACTACTCGTGATCCGTCTTTCATTTCATTGATTTTATATCCATTCGTATCGGATAATTGACCTGGATTGTTATATTTATAAATATTTTGACATACTCTCTTTAGTTCTGCTTCTGTTCCAAAAGATAAAAATGCTAATCGAATCGATTTACCTTGGAAAAATATCCAAATACTATCACAAGCTCTTGGAACTTTATGTTCTGCTATCTGATCTAAATAATCTCCATCTGTTTGTGCAACCTGACTTAAAAAACTTTCTGGAAGTCCGGATACACCACCAGATACTCCATCTATGTTCATGTCTCTTACTTCGTCAATAGCGCTATATCCTTTGTAGTGTTGATAAATTCTTTGTACGACAACACTTAATTTATCAGAAAATGTTAACACAACATTCTCCTTTTCGTAGATATCCTCAATCTCATTACTTGTTATAACATAGGAAGGTTTTGTTTCTCCTTCTATATATTTCAATTCTGCCAAATTATATTTTTTTATTAATTCTGTTAAAGCCTCATATCCAAACTCTTTTTTATAAGCATAAATTAAAATATCAAATTTATCTTGGGCTGTTAAAAGAGAAGGAATATCAAAAGGTATTGCTTTCGATATATTAGTTTCTGTCACTCCATATTCTTTTTGCAATAAATCAAATATTAATTCTTTTACATACCTTTTATCATTTGTATCTCCATAAGTACATCCTTTTAAAGCTTTTTTTAGCTCATACTTTTTATTTTTTCTTCTCTTTAATTCTTCTTCAGAGAGACCTATATCATATAAATTTACCTTTGTTATTTCATCTAACCTTCTTTTAACAAATTCTGTCATCATATCTATGGTATATGTTTTATCATCCACCTCTATTGTTGTTTCTACTTGCGCATTTCTTTTGCTCTTTATAATATAATATATTGCATATCCCGCAATCAGCAAAACAATTAATGTTAGCACAATATTCGTTATTGTCATTTAAGGTTCCCTCCTTACTTTTATCGATACATTTCTAATCTATATAAAATATTTTCAACTGTTCTTTTTACTTCCGCCAAGAAAAGATAATTTATATCATCTTCATCTATATTTCTAATTTTTAAAAATAAATCTGGTACTTTTGCTTCTTCAGATGCTTCAAAAAATAATGTATTATATGGAATTGTTGACACCTTGTTTTTTTCTCCCATATACCTCGTCATATTTTTTATGGTATATTTTGAGTTTTTATCATATCTTCCTACTAGTATTAATGTTCTATTTGAGTTTAAAAATTGCATTTGTTCTCTTAATTCTATCAATCTATCTATACTTGATAATCTTTGGCTGATATTAGCTACGATTAAATTTGAGTTTCCTAATATGGTATCTGAAATTTCTTGTTCTAATTCTCTATCTAAATCAACAAGGACTAAATCATAATAGTTATTAGCTAAATTGATAATGTCAGAATAGACTTGTTTTAAGCGCTCATAATCGGTTCTTTCTCCTTTGAAACTTTGTAAAACTTCTAATCTATCCTTAAATACGATCTTTGTATAATTTGTTATGTTTTCTGGTGATAATTTATTGCTATTTATTATTTTAGTCAGTCCTACAATTCCTTCATCCATTGCTATATTAGTATTGGGACCAAATATTCCAAGATTTCTTTTGATTTTTCTTTCTTTCCAAAAACAATTATCGAGTGTTTTGTCGTTATATCCTGTTGAAACAATTAGTATGCGTTTATTATGTTCAATTGATAAATATGTTGCTATTGCTGCTATTGATAAAGTTTTTCCTGTTTGCTCTTCTCCATTGCTCCAAAACGTTACAATTGGCATCTTATCTTACTCCTTCCTTAAATTGTTGTTTGGCTAGTTTATATTCCTTTTTCGATTGTTTTAATCGCCCTTCTTATCATATTATCACTTGTATCTCCTAATATTTCTTCTGCTAAATATGCTAAACTATCCTTATACTGTATACTTAATTTTCTAAATTTAATTTTAGCTACTCGTTGGTTTTCATAAATAACGCTTAAATCGCCGTTTTCTATTGGAAAATAGATTCTATTTTCACTCCATATTATTTTATATCCCAATGAAAGGAAATTAAGATAGTCGTCTTCTTCTTTTAGCATTTCTCTTGAATACAGTATTTTTGTTAAACTCATTACACTTTTTAAATCGACCAGTGCTTCTAAGCCTTTTTTTAAAGAATAAGCATCAAAAGATGTAACAAAATAATTTTTTTGTGCATTAGAAAGTTCAAAATTATGAATGCCTCCTATATTATCTGTATCAATTAATACAATATCATATTCAAATTCCTGCTCTTCTGGGATTCCTAAATATTTTTTTATATCACTAAAATCCGAAAAGCCAACTGCTATATCAATTTCTTCATATTCTGTCACATACATGGTAGTAGGATTTATAACAGGTATTACATATCTTGCTTTTTGGTTAGTTGTTGCGTCAACTACCAACACTTTTTTTTGAAGTGTTGTTAATATTTTCGCAACATATATAATTAAATCTGTTTTATCATACGCTCCTATAAATCCTATTTTTTTCATGTATTATTATCTCCTATTTTAATTTGTCGTTCCTCCACTTAAAGATTCTAAGTATTCTTTTCTAGAATTTTGAGAATTTGTTATACTTTCTTGCATATTGGTTTCTAAGTTAGATTGTGCTTGTTCTCCTTGACTATTGATTGAACTATTAATATAGTCATTTCTTAGACTGGTAGCATTTGTGTTGCTGTATCTATTCTTTATTTCGTTCATGGCTTTTTCTAATATGTTTGGATCACTTTGTAATAAAGCTGATGTACTTGCATTTACAGGATAAGTAGCTGTTGCTGCTTCTTGCATTCCTGCTTCTGTATATTTGGTTGCATATAATTTAGCCCCTTTGATTTGATATGCATCAATAATCGCACAACTCATATGTAATATTTCATCTTCTGATAAATTAATCCAAATCGTATCTGCTGAATCAACACCGTCAACCACTGGTATTTCCACTTCTTTTTTCGAAATTACAATATAATCTTGTCCAGATGGTAACATTAATCTAATATCAATATAATCTCCTGTTACCAAATCCATTGGTAATACAACCATATTATATTCTTGTTTTCTGACATCATTTTGTACAATATTGTCACTTTTACTTAATAATTCTGTTGTTAACAAAGTGTTCTTCTTCATCGTTACTTTTGCTACTAATGGCACACTATTTAATTCTAAATATTCTTTGCTGTTATTTTTAGTAATGTAATAATTATCGGTCTCATCTTCTTTTTTCACTTCATATTCTGTACCATTTTTAGTAATATATAATTGCTGTCTCTTATACACATCTGACGCTGCCGACGAAGCTAGAAG
>USQP01000094.1 GCA_900556945.1 uncultured Clostridium sp. | reverse complement strand
AGCGTCAGATGTGTATAAGAGACAGCAAGAACATATAAATAAGTGAAACTTTTGCTCCGTCCCCAAAATTTCATTCTTTCACTAAAACTGCTTTAATTCTTCTTACTCCAGATGAACTTGATTCTTCCTTTTTAATTTTGAATCTTCCTAGTTCTTTTGTATTACTTACATGAGGTCCTCCGCATAATTCTTTTGATATATCTCCAATAGAATATACCGTTACAATATCTGGATATTTTTCAATAAACATACATTCCGCGCCTGATTTTATAGCATCTTCTTTTTTCATTTCTTCCTTCGTCACTGGCAATCCTGCTTCTATCCATTGATTTACTAAATCTTCTATTTTCTTCTTTTCTTCGTCCGTTAACTTATGGTCGCAATTAAAGTCAAATCTCATTCGGTCTACCGTAATATTAGAACCCCTTTGATGAGCATCTTTTCCTATTACTTGCTTTAAGGCTGCATTTAATAAATGAGTTGCTGTATGATAGCTAATAGTTTCTTCTGTTTGTTCTGCAAGACCTCCTTTAAATTTTGCTTCTGAACCTGCTCTTGATTTTTCTTGATGTCTTTTAAATAATTCCTCAAATTCTTTTTGATTGATTTCATATCCATTTTCTTTTGCTAATTCTTTTGTCACCTCTGGAGGAAATCCATAAGTATCATATAATCTAAAAACCACTTCTCCTGGAATCACTTTTGTATTTGTTAACTTTCCAATTGCTTTTTGAAATTCTCTTTCTCCATTGTTAAGTGTTTTTACGAATTTATCTTTTTCTTCTAAAATGACTGATTTAATTTGCTCTTTGTTCTTTTCTAATTCTGGATACATTTCTTTTAAAGTTTCCACATTTAGCTCTATTAACATAGATAATTCTTCTAGATTGATTTGTAATTTATTCATATGCCTTATCATTCTTCTGATTAATCTTCTTAAAACATATCCTCTATCTAGATTACTTGGTTTTCCACCATCTGAAATAATCATCATACTAGAACGTAAATGCTCTGCTACGATTCTTCTACTTTCTATATAATCTTGATGTTGAAGCTCTTCTAATTTTTTCATAACTGGTGCAAATAGTTCCGTATCAAAAGGTGTTTCTTTTCCTTGTAATAGCATTACCATTCTTTCTAATCCTAATCCAGTATCTACATTTTTTTGTTTTAATTTTGCATAGCCATTTTTATCTTTAAAGTATTCCATAAATACGTTATTCCAGATCTCAACATATTTACCGCAATCACAAGATGGCTGGCAATCTAATCCGCATGCTGGTTTTCCTGTATCATAAAACATTTCTGTATCTGGTCCACATGGTCCTTCTTCTCCTGCTATCCACCAATTATCATCTTTTCCATAATAATAAATATGGTCCTCTAGAATTCCTGCTTTTTTCCAAGCATTTGCCGCTACTTCGTCTCTTGGGCAATCTTCGTCTCCTGCAAAACAGGTTACCGATAACTTTTCTACTGGAATTCCTAATTCTTTTGTTAAGAATTCAAAACTCATAGCGATAGATTCTTCTTTAAAGTAATCTCCTAAAGACCAATTTCCAAGCATCTCAAAATAAGTTAAATGACGATTGTCTCCTACTTCATCAATATCATTGGTTCTAACACATTTTTGATAATCGGTAAGTCTGGTTCCTTCAGGATGCTTTTCCCCTAATAGATAAGGTACTAGAGGTTGCATTCCAGCTGTTGTAAATAATACGGATGGATCATTTTCTGGTATTAATGGTGCAGATGGGATTACTGCATGTCCATGTTTTTTAAAGAATTCTAAATATTTATTTCTGATTTCAATTGCTTTCATAAAAATCTCCTTAACTTAATAATTTCACTTACAAGATTATACTTCAAAATAGCGGAAAAATCAAGTGAATTTTAGTGTTTTATATTGAGCTTTACCTCAAAAAAGCATAAAAGAAGAATGAAACTTTTTTGCTTCATTCTTCCTTCATTTATTAATAAATTTAATTTCCTGTATATCCCCAAACTACATTAGCTTTTGTCTTTGTTGTCCATCCATAATAGCTCCATGTATTACTCCATCCAGACAATTTTTCACTTGTTCTACAATAGATAGTTTGTTCAGCTGTCCAACTAGCAAAAGCTATACTTCCTATATTTGTTACACTAGTTGGTATTATTATACTACTTAAACTTGTACACCTAGAAAAAGCTTCACTTTCTATAGTTATTACACTGTCTGGTATTATTATACTACTTAAACTTGTACACCCAGAAAAGCACGCACTTCCTATACTTGTTACACTATTTGGTATCGTTACACTATTTAAATTAGTACAGTATGCAAACGCTCTTTCTTGTATCGTTTTTACGCTGTTTGGTATAATAATTTCATTTATTCCATTACTACAAAAAATCAAAGTTGTCTTATCTTTGTTATATAAGACTCCATTTTCACTAGTATAGTTTGGATTATTAGCATCTACTTCAATATTTCTTAAATTCGTACATTCTATAAATGCTATTCTTCCAATACTTATTACACTTTTTGGTATAATAATACTTTCTAAGCTAACGCATTCATCAAACGCATTATCACCTATATCTGTTACATTATCAGGAATATTGATATTTTTTAAACTTCTACAACTCCAAAACGCACTCTCTCCAATACTTGTTATACTATCTGGCAATATTATGCTAACTAGTTTACTACATCCCCAAAACACACGAGATTCTATAGTTTTCAAATTATTTGATATTGTTATATTTTCTAAACTTGTACATCCATTAAATGCATAACTTCCTATATTTGTTACACTATCTGGTATTTTTATATCACTTAAGCTTTTACAATATTGAAATGCATTACTTTCCACATTAGTTATACTATTAGGTAATATTATATTATTTAAATTCGTACAATAATAAAAAGCATATTCTCCTACAGTTGTTACAGTATTTGGGATTATTATCGTATCTAAATTTGTACAGTTTTTAAATGCACCTTCTGCTATTATTTTAGTTCCTTCTATTATTTCTATATTTGTATTACTTGGCATCGTTCCTTTATATTTATAAGCTATTTTTCCTATATAAACTACCCCTTCTGGCTGATTGTTATACCATGTTGTATTATCAAAAGATTCTGCACCTACACTTCTTACGCTATCTGGTATTTCTATATCTTCTAAACTTGAGCATCCATAAAAAGCTCTACTTTCTATATTGGTTACTCCGTCTGATATTGTTATATTGTTTAAACTCGTACACCATGAAAAAGCTCCACTTCCTATAGCTGTTACCCCATTTGGAATTGTTATACTACTTAAACTTGTACATCCAGAAAAAGCACTACTTCCTATATTTGTTACTCTACTAGATAATGTTATGTTGCTTAAATTTTTACAACCATAAAAAGCTCCACTTCCTATGTTCATCACACTGTTAGGTATATTAATTTTTTCTAACGCTTGAAAAGAATGCCAAGAATCTCCTGAAAATGCATAGTCACCTATATTTACTATCGTTCCTGGTAATTCTACTTCTTTTATATTTCTTACAAAGGCTCTCGCACTATCATAGCCTACCCCATTGTATCTTTCTTCATTATATGTGAATTCTACTTTGGTACATCTACTAGGATATCTCAGTGTCGTATTATTTGTTGCATTTGATGTATATCCTATTATAGTTCCATAATCTTCACTCATTTTGTCATCACTTAACCATATAAAACAATTTTCTGATGCTGCATGTGCATCCCACTCTTCTGCATCAAAAGGCTCTTTATAAAACACATTATAATCCTTATCGATCTCAAATTCACACCCTCTATGATTTATCAAAAAACCTGTTCCTATTATACTGACTGTTGATTCTGTTTTTTGTTCTGGGTATAAACCTTGTAATTCTTTTTTTAGTACATTTGCTTTTTCTTCTTGATTCATATCTTTTTGACTTTCTTCGATTTTTAAATTTGCTATTGCTAATTTCACTTCTTCCTCTGACTGCGTTCTATTGTTTTGCTCTTTTGCATTATTTGCTTGAGTTAGAATTCCATTTTCTCCAGTTAATGCTAAAATTGTCACTCCTGTAAGAATTAGCAATACAATTATAGTTATGACTAAAGCAATTAATGTAATACCTTTTCCTTCTCTTTCTCTAAATTTCATTTTAAAAAACTTCCCCTTTCATTTGTATGTCTTTTGCACATAATTTATTATGTATGTAATATTATTATAACTTATCGCATTTCTCCTTTCAATCATTTTAATTTTTTTAATATAATTGTTATGCTTTCGTAATATTTTTGTAACACAAAATATTACATAGATTCATTGTTTTATGCAAACACAATATTTTATGTAGTTCAAATAATCTTTCTCTTTTTTTGTTACAATTATAATAAATTTAATAATATTAATTTGGAGGTTAATAGTGAAGTTTAAAAGAATCAAAGATTTAAGAGAAGATCATGATTTATTGCAAAAAGATGTTGCTAAATTGTTAGGTATTTCTCAACAATATTATTCCGAATATGAAAAAGGAAATCGAACTATTCCGATTCAACATTTAATTACTTTATCTAAATTTTATGGAACCTCTATCGATTATATTGTTGGTTTATCTGAAGTAAGTGATAAATTAAACAAAAAAACAAGTTAACACTATTTCTGTCTCTTATACACAT
>USQP01000093.1 GCA_900556945.1 uncultured Clostridium sp. | reverse complement strand
ACTTTTGCTCCGTCCCTAAAATTTTAAAAAACTATTGAAAAAGAATTTGTAGAATGATAAGATAGAAAAAAACGAGGAGGTAGCTTTTATGAAACTACTATTAAAAAACGGAAGATTGATTGACTATAAAACAAAAACAGACATCGTAACAGACATTTTAATTGAAGATAAAAAAATAGAAAAAATAGCGAAAGACATTAATTGTGAAGTAGATGAAACAATTGATTGTACAAATTTAAACATCATACCTGGAATGATTGATATGCATTGTCACCTAAGAGAACCTGGCTTTGAACATAAAGAAACAATCGAAACAGGTGCAAGAAGCGCCGTTTGTGGTGGTTTTACAACGATTTGCCCGATGCCAAATACAAAGCCAACACCAGATAGCGCTATTATTTTGGAAAAAATTCAAGAAGAAGCAAAAAGGGTAAACTTATGTAATATCCTTCCTTATTCATCTGTAACAAAAGGAGAAAAAGGAGAAGAATTAGTCAATTTTGAAGAAATGAAAAAAGCAGGTGCTATTGGATTCTCAGATGATGGTATGCCAGTAATAAATAGTAGAATCATGAGACAAGCTATGATAGAGGCAGATAAAGCAGGAAGTTTTGTAGCTTCTCATTGTGAAGAAAAATCGGTATCAAAAGGAGCGATTAATCATGGTAAAATTGCTAATTATTTAGGTGTAGAAGGAGTTTTGCCAGAAGCAGAAGAAATTATGGCAGCTAGAGAAATTGTTATTTCTGAAACAAATCATGTAAGAGGACATATTTGCCATATTAGTACGAAAACCAGTAAGGATATGATAAGGGATGCGAAAAAAAGAGGAGTAAAAATTACATGTGAAACTTGTCCGCATTATTTTACCTTTACAGTAGATGAAGTTTTAAAATCTGGAGCGAACGCAAAAATGAATCCTCCTTTAAGAGAAGAAAAAGATAGGAAAGCTATTATAGAAGGATTAAAAGAAGGAACAATAGATGCTATTATAACAGACCATGCACCTCATGCAGAAGAAGAAAAAAATCAAGAATTAGCAAAAGCACCAAATGGAATTATTGGATTTGAAACAGCTTTATCAGCTGAAATAATGAACTTAATTGACACAGGAGAGTTAAGCTATTTAGATTTAGTAAAAGTTACTTCTTATAATCCAGCAAAGCTATTAAAGATAGACAGAGGAACAATTGAAGAGGGAAAAGTTGCCGATATAACAATTTTTGATCCAAACCAAAAATACTTATATACAAAAGATAGGATTGTATCTAAATCCAAAAATAGTCCATTTATTGGAAAAGAATTAAAAGGAAAGGTAAAATATACAATTGTAGATGGAAGAATTGTATATAAGGGTTAAGATAAAGGAAAAAGGAGGAAATTCAAAATGAACAATGCAATAGATAGACTAATAGATAAAATTAAAGAAACCAATAATCCGACAGTGATAGGATTAGATCCGAGATATGAAATATTACCAAAATGTATAGTTAATAAATATCCTAAAACTTTGGAAGGAGCATCTAAGGCAATTATAGAATACAACAAAGCTCTAATCGATGCTACCTGTGATATTATACCAGCAATAAAGCCACAAATTGCTTTTTATGAAATGTTTGGAATAGCTGGAATGGAAGCTTTTAAGGAAACCTGTAAGTATGCAAAAGAAAAAGGAATGATTGTTATAGCTGATATAAAAAGGGGAGATATTGGTTCAACAGCTCAAGGCTATTCAAATGCCTATTTAGGAAAAACAAAAGTTGGTGATAAAGAAGAAGCTATATTTGATGTAGAGTTCGTTACAGTAAATCCCTATATGGGAACGGACTGCGTAAAACCATTTATAGAAGATTGTAAAAAATACAACAAAGGAATTTTTATTTTAGTAAAGACTTCAAATCCATCTTCTGGTGAATTGCAAGATGCTAAATTAGAAAGTGGGGAAGAAGTTTATAAAAGAGTAGCAGAATTAGTAGAACATTGGGGAGAAGAATTAAGAGGAGAATATGGATATAGTAGCATTGCAGCGGTTGTAGGAGCAACTTACCCAAAACAACTAGAAGAATTAAGAAAAATAGCTTCTCATACCTATTTTTTAATACCTGGATATGGAGCGCAAGGTGGAAAAGCGAAAGATATTGCTCTTGGTTTTGATAAAAATGGGTTAGGCGGAATTATAAATGCTTCTAGAAGTTTAATGTGTGCCTATCAGTCAGATTTTTGGAAAGATAAATATACTGAGGAAGAATATGCAAAAGCAACTAGAGCAGAAGCTTTAAGGATGAAAGATGAATTTAATCAATTTATAAGATAAAAAGAAGAAGGAAAATAGAAACATAAAAAGTCATGCAATTAGATTAGCAGCAACATATATCTACATCAGATGATAAATTAAAAACCAAAAACTAATCGAGGGAGGAAGAAAAAATGTCAGAACTAATATTAGCAGAGTTAATAAAAAAAGAACAACTAAAAAGCGATATTTTTAAATTCAGTGTAAAAGCGCCAAATATTGTAAGGAATGCTAAACCAGGAAATTTTATAGAAATAAGAATTTCAGAAGATCAAGTAGATCCTTTTTTAAGAAGACCCATTAGTATCTATAATTTAGATAAGGAAAATGGTATGCTAGAATTTATTTTTCAAACAAAAGGAAAAGGTACACAAATTCTAGCCAAAAAAGAGATTGGCTCACAAATTGACATGATTGGGCCTTTAGGATATGGCACATTTAAATATGAAAATTATAATCATATAGCAGTAATAGGTGGAGGAATAGGAGTATTTCCTTTATATGAACTTTCAAAAGAAGCAAAAAGTAAGAATAAAAATGTTAATATCTACCTAGGATTTAGAAATAAAGATTTTGTTCTTTTAGAAAAAGAATTTGAAAAAGTATCAGATAAATTGATTGTTACAACAGATGATGGATCATATAGTAAAAAAGGATTTGCAATTAACTTTTTAGAAGAAGACATAGAAAAAGAAAATATAGATTGTATTTATGCATGTGGACCGCTACCTATGCTGAAGGCTGTAAGAAAATTAGCAATTGAAAAAGACATTCCATGTCAGATTTCTCTAGAAGAAAGAATGGGGTGCGGACTAGGTGTTTGCTTAGGATGTGCTGTAAAAACCGTGCAAAGCACAAAAGAAAATCCAGAGTATTGGCATGTTTGCAAAGGGCGGACCTGTTTTTCAAGCGAAAGATGTAGAAATTTAAATTAAAATCAGTATTTCGTATTGTTAAACCTCATAAAATTTTTTTGATTAATTTATTATTTCAAGAATTTTTATTTGTTTGCATAGCAAATCTACTACTTTTGATTAAAATTATAGAAAATGAGGAGGAGAAAATGAATACAAAAATAAATTTTGCAGGAATTGAAATGAAAAATCCAGTAACAGTAGCTTCTGGAACATTTGGTTATGGAAGAGAATTTAATCAGTTTTTTGATTTAAGTGAACTAGGAGGTATTATAACAAAAGGAACTTCTTTAAAACCAAGAAGTGGAAACAAACCTCCTAGAATATGTGAGACAGCAAGTGGTATGTTAAATAGTATTGGATTACAAAATCCTGGTGTAGAATATTTTGCACAAAATGATTTACCATTTCTTAGAAAATTTGATACAGCCATTATTGTAAATGCGTGTGGAAGTAGTATAGAAGAATATGTAGAACTTTGTAAGATATTAAATACATTAGATATTGATGGCGTTGAATTAAATTTATCCTGTCCGAATGTAAAGGCAGGATGCATGGCATTTGGAAATAGTTATGAAGGAGTAAAGCAAGTAACTTCTGAAGTAAGAAAAGTGCTAGATAAACCACTAATTGTAAAATTAACACCAAATGTTACAGATATTGCTTCTATTGCCAGAGCTGTAGAAGATGCAGGAGCGGATGGAGTTTCTTTAATTAATACCTTATTAGGAATGAAAATCGATATTGACAAAAGAAAACCGATTCTTGCCAATAATACGGGCGGACTTTCTGGTCCAGCTATTAAACCAGTAGCTGTTCGTATGGTCTATCAAGTAGCTCAGGCAGTGTCTATACCTATTCTTGGAATGGGTGGAATTATAAATGGAGAAGATGCCATTGAATTTATGCTAGCAGGTGCAACAGCTATCTCAATTGGAGCAGGAAACTTTATAGATCCCTATACTAGTGTAAAAACAATAAAAGGTATTGAAGATTATATGAGAAGACATAAGATTGAAAATTTAAAAGATCTTACTGGTAAAGTAATAATGAACTAAAAAAATAACTCCTTATAAACAAGGAGTTATTTTTTTATATTATTCTTCAGATTTTGTTTCTGTTTTCGTTTCAGTTGTCTCTACTATTTCTACTGGATTTGATTCTGGTTTTGGTGTAGATGTTGATTTTGTATCTTCATAACCATAATATTCTGAACTTCCTAATCCTAAAATTAAATTAAATATAAATGGAAACATGATTAATCCAACTGTGAAACCTGTTGATTTCTTGAATCCTTTTGCCAAATTAATTGGTTGGTAAAGTCTTAATACAGTAAATACAACAGCAACTATAACATTGATTACAGGTATAAGATAGCCTATATATAATAAAGCAAGCCATGGTGACATACCAGAAATTTTGTATAAGATTGCTGTATTATAACTGTCTCTTATACACATCTCCGAGCCCACGAGACGCGTAGTAATCTCGT
>USQP01000092.1 GCA_900556945.1 uncultured Clostridium sp. | reverse complement strand
GCGTCAGATGTGTATAAGAGACAGAATATATGCTTAATAAAACTAACTTTTATATTAGTTTTTAAACATTTCATATTTTTAAAATAGGCTTCTTCTCCCTACTCCACCGATTTTTTAAAATTGCACTATCTTATTATCCATAACTAAATAGCTGTTCCTTTCGTTGGAATTTTAAATTTATTTATATCTAATCCTTCAATTTTTAATAATTCTATTTTTTTCCCAATTCCACCTGCATAGCCTGTTAAACTACCATTTGTTCCAACAACTCTATGGCAGGGAACAATTATCGATATTTCATTATGCCCAACTGCTCCACCTACTGCTTGTGCTGACATTCTTTTTATACCTTTTCTCTTTGCCAAAATATTTGCTATTTCTCCATAGGTCATTGTTTTACCATAAGGAATTGAATATAAAATTTCCCATACTTCATTTTGAAAATCTGTTCCAGTAAAATGAAGTGGTATTTTTAAATTAGGCTCTTTTCCACTAAAGTAAATATCTAACCATTTTTTAGTATCTTTAATTATCTTAGTTTCCTTTTCTTCATTTTCTTTATCTAAATAAAGAGCATAATATTTTTGACCTACAAACCATAGACCTGTTAAACCTTTTTCATCACTTGCTATTGTAATTTCTCCTAGTGGAGATTGATATTTATTTGTATATTGCATTTTTATTCTCCTATACTTCAAAACATATATTTTAAATATTCTTTTTGATTAAGTCTGTATAATATATAATCTCTTTATCTAAAGATTTGGCATATTCTATTTCTTTTGTTGTACTTTCTCCAATATAATTATCAACATTTACTATAAGAACGCTATCACTTAATTTTATCTTTTCAAAATGTTCTTTTCCTAAAAGCTTCTTTTCCTCATCACTACAACCATATTTCCCTGTCGAATATACTGGTGTTAGCATGCAATTTCCTTGTCTTGCCATTTTTTCAGTTATTTCCATCATTTCATTTTGATATTTTAAACTTCCACATACTGTTATGATTTTCATTTCAAGCCTCCTCACAAATGACTATTCTACTTTAATATAATAACATAAAGACAGATAATTTACAAACTATCTGTCTTTCATATGGTGATTTATTATTCCTTATTAATAACTTTTTTCTGCCAACTTTTCTTTTTACATTTAGGACATTTCATATATCTAGTTCTTCCGTAGTGCATAGAAAATAAAACACTATTATAATTTGGTACATATTTATGATGACATTTACTACACTCATAAAATCCTGCAATTTGTTCAATTTTTACTGCATTTACTATTCCAATAGTAAAAATAATAGCACCTAATACAATAAGAATTAATCTTATAATTTCATTCATCTCAATAAATAATGCAACAAATATTAAAACTATAAATACTATTGATGACATATAACCTATAATTAATTCTAGCCTTAACATATTTTTGTCAGCTATTTCTTTTTGTTTTTGTAATTCTAATAAGTTTTTTTCTGCCTTTTTATTATACATCTCCATTTTTATCATCTCCCCACTTAATAACTCATTTACACTAATATCAAGTTCATTACATAACTCTAACATAATTGATGAATCAGGCATACCTTTTCCAGTTTCCCATTTTGATATTGCTCTATCAGTTATATTTAGTTTTTCTGCAAGTTGCATTTGGGTTAAGTTTTTATTTTTTCTACATTGAGCAATAAATCTTCCAATTTTAACTTGATTCATAATTTTACCTCCTTTGATTTTATTGTAAATAAATAAGTATTAAAAGTAAACATACCAATCGTTGAGTGAGGAAAACAACGATTGGTTGAGTTTTAAAAATTGTAAGTTTGTGTTACCACTGTTTTATAAGATAAGCTTATTTACTCCTTTCAATCCATTTTTAAGTGAAATAATTTTTTAAAAACTATAATATTTAAGGAATCTCATTTTTTACATTTGAAATATTATTTGCATTTTCTATATTAGAGTTAATACTAGTGTTTGTCATAGATTGTGTGTTTGTTGTATTACTTGAATTTGAAGTATTGCTATTAGAATTAGTTATAGTATTTGTTACATTCTGTTTTGTGGAATTATTAATATTATTAGTTGTTCGATCTGTAGTATCATTTGTATTCGTTATACTTTTATTTTGTGTTGTTGAATTAGTTGTTTGTTCGGGTTCTTTTGCATCAATATCATCAGTAATGCCTTTAATAATTTCTGTTATCGTATTAGTACTTGTATTTATATTCCTGTTATTTTTTATTTCAGACCCACTATGTTCATCGCATACTCCTGGGGCTGTAAACCATAAAAAATATTCTGTATAAGTATTCGGACATCCTGTTGTTGCTTTTTTTCCAGTGGTAGAGCATATTGTTGCAGTTGTAATAGATCCTGGATCCTCAAATTTTGCACTTTGAAGTCCAGTATGAATTCTAGACATTACATTTGCCCATATTAACCCCGCTGGATTTCTTTGATTAAATTCAATACTTTCATTTTGGTCATATCCATACCATGTCACGGCAGTATAATAAGGTGTGAAACCACATAACCATCGATCATAATTTTCATCCGTTGTTCCTGTTTTAGCTGCTACATCTACTCCTGAAATTTTACAATACGTTGCTGTTCCATTTTCTCCTAATACTGGTTGTGTTAAAAGTTCTTTTAGAATATAAGCAACTTGCTTCGAACAAACTCTTTTTGTTTTTTGATTTGTTTTTATAAAAATTGAACCGTTCTTTTTTTCAATTTTAGTATAAAAAGTAGGTTCTATATATACACCGTCATTAGCAATTGCACTATAAGCACCGGCCATTTGTAAAGGACTGATTCCATTTTCTAATCCTCCAAGAGCTAACGGTAAACTATTGTCTTTCTCTGTTAATGTAGTGATTCCCATTTTTTCTAAGTATTTTATAGAATTTTTTGGTTTTAATTCTTCCATTATTTCAACAAAAGGAATATTTTGGGATGATTCCACAGCTCTTCGTACGGTTATTTTTCCTAAACTTTTACTATAATCAGTTGGATGATAATCATTTTCAAAATCTTGTTCTGTATCATCTAATATAGTTGCTGCTGTTATTATTTTTTTATCAATAGCTGGTAATAACACTGCAATTGGCTTTATAGCAGAACCAGTTTGTCTCACACTCTGAGTAGCTCTATTAAAGGAACGAGCCGTTGTTTTCTCGCCTAATCCACCAGTACATCCTACTATATTTCCAGTCTTGTGATCTATAATTACCATAGCTGCCTGTGATGAATCCCCACCATTTTGGGATGCAAGTATATATTTCCCTTTTTTCATTTCATTTTGCATTTGATTTTGAATATTGGAATCTTGCGTACTATATATTGTTAGCCCTGCCATATAAATATAATTTGTCGCAAAAGTTTCTGAAATATTATATTGATTGCATATGTCATTTGTAATTTCTGTTATAAGAGCATCCGTATGATAGGAATATACACCATCATTTGATAATACTTCACCATTTTTAAAATTCAGTCCTTTTTCAATATTTTGAACAGATTTATTATATTCATTATCATCCTTTATATATCCTAATTCCTTCATTTTTGCTAATACAGTTTTCGTTCTATTTATAATTTTATTGGAATTATCTTTATTAGAGAAAGGGTTATAAGAATTAGGTGAATGGTTTATTCCAGCTAAAAATGCACATTCTTCAAGTGTTAAATTTTGTACCGATTTATTAAAATAATACTCAGCTCCAGCTTCAACTCCATATATACTTGGTCCAACATATATAATGTTTAAGTAAGTTTCTAATATTTCATCTTTCGAAAGACAAGTTTCTAATTGCCAAGCTTTCCACCATTCATTTACTTTTCTTGTAATGCTATCTGTTGAATCGCCTGTAAAATTTTTTACTAATTGTTGTGTTATTGTACTTCCTCCAAATGAAGAAGAACCAAAATGGATAATATAAGAACCAATAGCTGAGGCAGTTCTTTTTACATCTACACCATTATGTGAATAAAATCTTTCATCTTCAATGGCAACATAAGCATTTTTTAGATTATCTGGAATCTCATCATAAGACACTACTTTCTTTTTTACTTCGCTCCCTAATGTAGCTATGGTGTTACCATCTACATCTTTTACAACTGAATTCTCATTTAATGCCATATCTTTGGCCATAGATTTCCAAATATGAGCAGAAATTCCAAGTTTGATTCCTGTAACTATAATGAGTGCAATGACAATAAATAATACTATCCTTTTTACTCTTTTTGTCTTTTTTTTCTTATCTCTTTTTTCTGTATTTACTTTTGTTTTTATATCTTTATTTTTTTTACGTCTCATCTCTTGGATAGCTTTGGGTTCCAAATCTTGTTCTTGCTTTTTTATTCTTCTGCCTTTTTGCTTTCTTTGCATTTTAACTATCACATTCTTTCATTTTTTTGTTTGCTACAGTATATCATAAAAGGTTTGAAAAGAAAAGTTGTTTTTTTATTACTT
Source organism: uncultured Clostridium sp. (assembly GCA_900556945.1). Classification (GTDB taxonomy): domain Bacteria; phylum Bacillota; class Clostridia; order TANB77; family CAG-508; genus CAG-269. The sequence continues at coordinate 220 of USQP01000092.1, read as the reverse complement.
TCATCTGAGACTAAATTGTCATTCAAAATTAAAAACTTTGCACAAAACTTTAGATTTCTATTTTCTTTTTTATTTTTTTGCGATATAATCTGCTTATACAGAAACGGAGAGTGAAACCTATGATAAAAAGAGAGGAAAATCCTGATTTTTTAAACGCTTTTTTAGACTATTCTACGACAATATTAAACAAGTCCCCAAATAGTATAAAAGAATATAATTA
>USQP01000091.1 GCA_900556945.1 uncultured Clostridium sp. | reverse complement strand
TCTACACTTCTAGCTTCGTCGGCAGCGTCAGATGTGTATAAGAGACAGATATTAGAAGGAATAAAAGTTATGAGGAATATAAAATTAGTAATAGAATATGATGGAAAAGAATTTAATGGTTGGCAAAAGCAACCAGATAAATTAAATATTCAGGGAAATATAGAAAAGGCAATTGAGGCAATAACAGGAGAAAAAATAGAATTAATGGCATCTGGAAGAACAGATAGGGGAGTGCACGGTCTTGGTCAAGTTGCAAATTTTAAAACAAATTCTAACTTACCAATTGACAAATTTCCAATTGCCATTAATACAAACTTAAAACAATCGATTCGAATTTTATCAGCAGAAGAAGTGGATGAAAAATTTCATAGTAGACTTAGTTGCAAAAAGAAGACATATCGATATATTATAAATAATTCTCAGTATGGAACAGCGATATATAGAAACTTAGAAACCAATATACCGATGCAATTAGATATTGCAAAAATGAAAGAAGCTGTCAAATATTTTGAGGGAGAACATGATTTTAAAGCTTTTAGAGCAAGTGGAACAAGTAGTAAAAATAGTGTAAGAGTGATATATCAAGCAGAAGTAAAAGAAATGCCAAATGAAAGAATCTATATTGAATTAACTGGAAGTGGATTTTTATATAATATGGTAAGAATAATAGCAGGAACATTGGTAGAAGTAGGACTGGGAAAAATGAAACCAAGTGAAGTACCGAACATCATAGAATCAGGGAAAAGAGAAAAAGCAGGAAAAACCTTACCACCACAAGGATTATATTTAGTAAGCGTAGAATACGAATAGGATTTTATTAACCAAATAGAAGAGCAAAGCATAAAATATAGTAAAAAATAAAGGAGAGAGAAGATATGAATATTATTTTACTTATATTTTTTGTTTTGCCAATTGCTACGATTATTATTTCAATAGCTTTGCAAAAGATTTTGCGATGTCCGACTCTAGTTGCCGCAATTATTTTTGTGATTTTCTTAATTGTTACTTTTGTTATTAATAATTTAAATTTTTTAATAGCAACTATTATTTATACAATTATTAGTTTTATTACAGCTGAATTGGTATGTCTTATTTGTAGACTATTAAGACGATTGAGAGATCAGGACGACGATGACGACGGGTGCAGCTGTTGTAGTTGTAGAAGGAGAAGAAATTCTTGCCAAAATAGAAGAAACGACAATGACTCAAATGAATTGCTTACCATAAGTAGTAATTGTGGCAATCTAGATAATGGTAGTTTACTAACAATATCTAGTAATGGATGCAATGGAAGAAATGATGATTTATTGACAATTAGTTCTGGAAATGCAAATGAAAATAATTCGGGATGTAATTGTGGATGCGATAGTAGTGATAATGATAGTAATAATACAAATAGAAATCGAAGAAGATGTCAATTTTGTGGGTGTTTTAGAAGATAAAGAGTTGAATGCTATCAACTCTTTACTTTTTTTAGTAAATATGCTATTATATTAAAACGAAAGAAGAGGAGAGAAGAAATGTTAGAAGTTATAGAAGAAGGATTAATTGATAGTATAAAGTTATTGCCATTTTTATTTATTACTTATTTAATTATGGAATATATAGAACATAAAACAAGTCGAAAATCAAAGGAAGCAATAAAGAAGTCTGGTAAATTTGGTCCAGCAATAGGTAGTTTGCTTCGGGGTATTTCCGCAATGTGGATTTTCAGTTTCGGCTACTAACTTGTATGCAGCCAGAGTCATAACATTAGGTACATTGATAGCAGTATATCTTTCGACTTCTGATGAAATGTTACCAATCTTTATTTCAGAAGCAGTACCAGTTACAACAATTTTGAAAATATTGGGAATTAAATTGCTAATAGGAATGGTAGCAGGATTTATAATTGATTTAGTGGTGAGAATAAGAAACGGAAATAAGCAAGAAGAAGAAAAAATTATAGATTTATGTGAAAAGGACCATTGTCATTGTGAACATGGAATTGTAAAATCAGCTTTAAAGCATACTTTAAACATATTTCTTTTTATAGTAATTGTTACATTGGTTATTAATACAATAATTTATTTTATAGGAGAAGAACGAATTGCTGACTTTTTACAATATAGCCCAATACTAGGACCAATTATTGCAGGAATGATAGGACTAATACCTAATTGTGCAGCATCTGTCATATTAACACAATTATACTTAGAAAATGTAATTACATCAGCTACCTTGATTTCCGGTTTGCTAGTGGGGGCAGGAGTTGGACTAGCTGTATTATTTAAAACAAATAAGGGAGTGAAAGCGAATTTAAAAATAGTAGGATTATTATATGGAATTGGAGTAATATCAGGTATCATGATTCAATTTTTAGGAATAAATTTTTAAAAAACGAAAAACCTAACTTTTAGTTAGGTTTTTCGTTTTTTAGATACTCTTAATTACTCATCGTTTTCAGAAGAGTTTTCAAGTTCTTGCTGTTCTTCGAACCATTCTTGCTTTGTTAATTTTTACTATTTTTCTTATTTTTAAAATTAACAACAATAGCATCTTCATTGTTAAATAAATATTTAGAATCTGTTGTGTCAGTTTGAATTGGGTCAAATTCATTTTTTTCATCTTTAAAGTCAATATGTTTGAAATCAAATTTTTTTGAAGAATTACTATCATCTTCTGTAACTGTTGTAGCTCCATCAGAATATTTGCTAAAATCATAAGTTTTTAGTTTATGGGGTTCTTTGTATTTGGATTCTAAATATCCTAGTCTTCCTTGTCCGACTAAAGGTTTTCCGTTAGAGCCTTTAATTTTATAAGCACAATCTTTCGCACTCATAGTCTGAAGTTTACCTTCTTTAAAGTATTTGACGAAGTCCCATTTTACACTTTTATATTTTGGATCATATTCCATTTTATTCATATCCATATCATTTCCATAAACCCATTCTCTTTTTGTTCCAAATTCATTAGACCACCATTGCAAATCTTCAAAAGTTCCATTTCCTTTATAGATTTTATTTGCACAGTTTGAAAGAATGGTATTTCTATAATTTTCTCTTAGATGAGGTGTTTCTAATTGTTTTAAATCTTGGGTTGAAATAATATTTCCTACTTTATATTTTCGATACATAGTAAACATTACTTCTGTATCTTTACAGATAAAATCAGCAAATTCATCAATATATAAGAAATGTGGTACTCTAGAATTCTCAATACCAGGTCTTCTTAAAACTGCATTTTGCATTGCAATTAAGAAGAATAGACCAAAGGCTTTGTGACCAGCAGCTCCTAAATCTCCACGTCTAGTACAAATAAATGTTACATCAGCATTTGCTAACATTTCATCAAAATTTAAGTTATTGTTTCTGTTGCATAAAATTCCTTTAATGCCAGGAATTCTTAATAAATTATCTAATTGACTAATAACCGTAGAAAGGTATTTTTCTATATTTGATTTGCCAGGAGCATTTGCATAAAAATTCTTTTTAAAATAGGCCAATTGAATGCTATATTTTTCTTTTAATTCTTCATCATGGGCTAGAATCTCACACATTTTTTCAACTAATTCAAAATTCGTAAACATTTTTAACATATCTTCCATATTAGGAAGTTTACCTTCGTTCATTCTAGGGTACATTTCTTTTAAAAGAATCGCTAAATTTTCAATTGCTTGCATAGCAATGTCTTCTTTGTATGCTTCATCTACATCACTATGAGAAGTGTTATACATAGCTTTCATAACAGAAGAAATGCTAATGGCTATTTTAGAAGAATCTTCATATACAAATGGATTAAGACCAATTGAATTTGGATTGGAAGGATCAATTATGTTGTAAGTAATTCCAAAGTTTTTACATACATCTGTCATATGGCTAATAACTTCATAATCAGGAGCCATTAAAGTAAGACCTAGATTTTTATAAGTAATTTCATTTCCCATACTATTTAAAATCATTTTTTTCATATAAGTTTTATAAATTGATAATTTGTCATCGATAGGTGTTAACATATTTAAATTGAAGTTTTTGTTTAAATAGTCATTGTCATAAGGAGCGTTTAAAGCTGCTATTCTAGTTTTTAAAGCAGTAAATCCCATTTCTTTTGATACTTCTTTAAAGAAGTATTTTCTTTCCAAATCTCTTGCAATTAAAGGTTCATACACCATAGATGTTTTTCCTGAACCAGAACCACCACAAACAAATAGAGATTGATATCTAGAAGATTCTGGAATCGTTATTGATTTTCCAGTCTCCACATCATTACATAAATAAACTTCGACTGTATAGGGACCTGTACCGCCTTTTTTATCAGCTAAATTAATTCCACCATAATCCCAAATAGAACGAACTTTGTCTTTGCTATCGTTAACGCCAAAGAATAACCATTTAAATAATGGAAAGATAGTTGCGAGTGGCAAATATAAAGAAATACTAACCATAGCAGGGGTTACTAAATCTGAAAAATCAGTAATAATTTCTACATAATTAGGAACTGATAATAAAAGTAGCCAAGCTCCCATATTAAGCCATTGTGTAAACATTGAAACGGCTATAATGTATAGACCAATTACATAGATATAAAACAAAGTAACCTTTTTGGCTTTTGAAGTTGCAAATTTTGAGGCTCCAGAGAACAAATAAGCAAATACTGGGCATGCTAATGCAAAGGTATATTGTATTGGCTGTCTCTTATACACATCTCCGAGCCCACGAGACGCGTAGTAATCTCGT
>USQP01000090.1 GCA_900556945.1 uncultured Clostridium sp. | reverse complement strand
ATATCAAAGATATATTTTAAAAATGCTAAGAGATAAAAATTGCAAAGTAAAGATTTTTCAAAAAGAAAAAGATTTGAGAATGTATAAGTATTTTTTGCCTAAGACAAGAGAATTTCTATTTTCTAGCTTTCGTATGGGAAATAGTAAATTAAAAAAATTAGAGGATTTACCAATAGAGACTAGGGCAGCACTTCTTAGTAGATATCCATGTAATATTTTTGAATACACACTAAAAAAGGATATACAAGCTAAATTAGATGATAAAAAAGGAATTTTCTTCACAATACCAAAAATAGAAGTAGTATGCTTTCATACAGGAATTTGCTTTTTGCTAATTAAAACAAATCTAGAAGATGATACGAGTTTTTCTAATATATTAAATTTTAATTATAAATTTAGAGATATTAATCAAGATATTTCAAACTTGGATGCTTATGACAATATACGATTGCAAACGGATAGTTTTTCTGATGTGGAAACATTTAGAGAAGTTATTAAAAATATTACAGGGTCTAATATAGAAGCTACTAAACTAGACCTTGATACAGAGAGGTTTTTTACTTATTCTTATGTATGTGTGGATCAAGAGGCTTGGAATTGCACAAGTGAATTTGATAAGATAAAACATGATTTTATAAAATATGCTAATATATTACCAGCAGATGATAGTAGAATTTTGCAAGAAGAGATAGAGACATTTTCTAAGTGGAAATATGTAAAATTAGCTTTTCATAAATTAGGAGTTACATTATTTTCTTCAAGCAGTGACATGAATAATTATACGATACTTCCAGATGAATTTGAAAATCAATATCTTTATACTTATTTATTAAATTTATATAAGAAGATATATTTAAGGAAGTTGCAATTTGAATTTAAAAATCCAAAACAAGTAAAAAAGGCAAGAAAAGATTTTATCGAATTTACTAAAAATTTATGGATACAAGAAATATCAGAAGATGAAACAGGTACGGCGTTAAATCACAAAATACAAGAGGCATTGGAACTAGAAAAAATATATGGAGAGACAAAAAATAAATATGATATTTTATATAAAGAATTAAATATAGAAAAAAATAGAAAGTCAACTATAATCATTGCGATTATATTAGTAGCATCGTTAATATTTAATGTGTTAAATTTTATCGTATTAATTGGATAGGCTGCATGGGCAATATTGCAGTTTTTTAGTAAATTGAATGAACCATTTATATTTTGTCATGAAGCGGAAAAGGAGAGAAAATTAATGAAAATATCTTGTGGAATAGACATAATAGAAATAGAAAGAATAAAAGATAGCATAGAAAAACTAGGTGATAAATTTATTAATAAGATATTTACGTTAAAAGAGATAGAATATTGTGAAAGTAAAGGAAAACAAAAATATCAACACTATGCTGCAAGATTTGCAGCAAAAGAGGCAACCTTTAAAGCAATATCTGGGAAATTAAAAAATAAATATGAAATTTCTTGGACAGATGTAGAAGTTGAAAATGATGAGCAAGGTAGACCGAAGTTGAATTTTATTAATATGGATGAAAATGGTATAGAAGATATCGATATAAGCATATCACATTGTAAACAATATGCGGTGGCGAATGTAACAATATTAAGAAAATAAAAGATTAAAATTATGCTTGCTTGGTTTTGCTTACGTAAAATAATAGGTGATATCTTATTCTAAACAATACTAGGAGGTTTTATGCAATTTTTTGATAGTCATGCACATTTAGATGATGAAAAGTTTAAAGAGGACAGAGAAGAATTAATTCAACAAATATATCGAGAAGGAGTAAAAAAATTTGTATCAGCAGGCTATAATATAGAAAGCTCGAGAGAAGCCGTCGAATTGTCTAAAAAATATAATTTTATCTACCCAACTTGTGGTATTTCTCCCAATGATATTCCACAAACAGAAGAAGAATTGTGGAAAACATTAGATGAAATACGCGAAATTGTGAGAAAAAATAAAAAAGTAGTAGCTATTGGAGAAATCGGATTAGATTATCATTGGAACGCGGAAAATAAAGAATGGCAGAAAAAGGCTTTTATAGAACAGATAAAAATAGCAAATGATTTACAACTTCCTATTCAAATTCATACTAGAGATGCTGTTATGGATACCTTAGAGATATTAAAGAAAAATCCAGTCAATAAAAAAGGAATTTTTCATTGTTGTCCATTGAATCGAGAATTGGTAAAAGAAGGAATAAAACTTGGTTTTTATATTTCTTTTGCAGGACCTATTACGTTTAAAAATTCTAAAAATGCAAATGAAATAATAGAAATGGTTCCAAAAGATAAGATATTAATTGAAACTGACAGTCCGTACTTATCTCCAGAACCTTTAAGAGGAAAAAGAAACGACCCAAGAAATGTAAAATATATAGCACAAAAAATAGCTGAGGTAAAAAATCTGAGTTTGGAAGAAGTAGCGAATGTAACTTATCGAAATGCAGAAAAAATATTTGACATATAGGAATTGAGATAAAAAATAACGAGAGCACAAATATGTGCTCTCGTTTGACTTTTATTTGAGTGAATAGAATAGATTTTTCAGCAAGCAAGCAAGGTCAGGTGCGCTCTTTTTACATACGATATTTCCATCCCAGTTACTTGCCGTAGCTATTAGCGCAGGAAAGAATTCTTTTCTTTGGATATACAAGCATCCGCCATTTTTGATGAACTCTGTCAAGGTCGAGTCTGTCAAGGTGCCTGATTTATTGCTATTGGTGATAGTATTATCGTATCTAGCAATTTGTGCAGCATATTTATCAAATAATTTTAAATACGCTACATCTGCTTTTTCAAGAGCAACAGACAACTCTCTTCCTTCTCCAAAAGCAATAGCTTTGCCGTTTTTTTCTACTCTTACCATTATTGTTCCTTGAGACCGAAAAATCTCTAAGATGCATTGGTGTTTAATTCCTTTGTCTAAATGAGATAAGCATGTTGTCATTTTTAAAAGCCTCCTAAAAATTTATAATTTAATTATAGCGTAAGATTCAATAAAAGTCAATTTTTATGTTAACAAAAATTAGAAACTGTCATGTTCATTTTTAATGAACCATACCGGTTCTTATCATTTCTATTAGTAGCTATTTTAAATTTTTTAAAGCTTCAATTCGATCTTCCGTGCTTGGGTGTGTAGACCAAATACTAGAAGTTTTTTTCTTGCCTTCTTTTGTATCTTTTTTAAAAGGATTTACAATATACATATTAGCAGTAGCTGAATTTGCTGTTTCTAATTGATTCGGATCATTTTCTAACTTTTCGAGTGCAGAAATTAAACCATCTGGATTACGAGTAAATTCTACAGCAGTGCTATCTGCTAAAAATTCTCTTTTTCTAGATAAAGCAAGTTGCATCAAAGAACCGAAAATAGGGGAAAGAATTAAACAAATAAGGCCAATAATCATTAAGATTCCGTTTCCTTTACTATTATCATTGTCACGATCTTTGATACCACCCCAAAAAAGCATTCTAGAAAACATATCAGAAAGCATAACAATAAAGCCAACCATAACAGAAACAATGCAACTTAATCGAATATCATAATTTTTTATATGACTCATCTCATGAGCAATTACGCCTTCTAATTCATAGTAATCTAATTTTTCTAAAAGCCCAGTTGTGACACATATAACAGCATTTTCAGGATTCCTTCCGGTGGCGAATGCATTGGGCTGGACATCTTCTACAACATAAAGTCTAGGTTTTGTAGTTAAGCCGGATGCAACCATTAAAGAATCCAGTATATTGACTAATTTTAAATCTTCCTCCTTTGTGGCAGGTCTTGCTTGATTAAGTGATAAAACAATTTTATCACTATAATAATAAGAACCCCAAGCAGATGCTATTGAAAAAATTAAAGCGATTACAATTGACATGGTTCCTAATTTTAAAGCATTACAGATATAATAAACAATTAAAGTAATGACTAATATAAAAATTCCTATTATAACAGCTGATTCAAATTTATTTTTCTTTATATTTTCAAACATAATTTAATCCTTTCTAAAAATAAAAAAGGTTGGAGGCATAACCTCCAACCCTCCGTTTTTTGCTTTTTCTTAAGCATTGTTTCCAAAATCAACTTTAACATTTTTTCTAGCTTCATCACTTTCTGTTTTAAATAAATCACGAGATTCAAAATGAAACATTCCAGCAATGATGTTAGAAGGAAATACTTGTAATTTTGTATTGTACATGGTTGCGGTATCATTATAAAATTGTCTAGAAAAAGAAATTTTATTTTCAGTATTTCTCAATTCTTCAGATAATTCTGAAAAGTTTTGATTTGCTTTTAATTCTGGATAGTTTTCAGAAACAGCCATAATGGTTTTTAAAGATGTAGATAATTGATTATCTAAGTCAGCTTTTTCTGAAACGCTAGATGCATTAGCCCAAGAAGTTCTAAGAGCAGCTATTTTTTCAAAAGTTTCTTTTTCATGTGTCATGTAACCTTTTACTGTTTCAACAAAATTTGGAATTAAATCAAATCTTCTTTGTAATTGTACATCTATTTGACTCCAAGCATTATCAACTTTTATTTTAGCTTGAACTAAACTATTGTACATTCCAATAATTGCGATCACTAATAGAATTACAATTATTAATATAATCCAACCAATTGTCATTATGATTCCTCCTCTTTTAATATTATATACACACTAATCATAACCTGTCTCTTATACACATCTCCGAGCCCACGAGACGCGTAG
>USQP01000089.1 GCA_900556945.1 uncultured Clostridium sp. | reverse complement strand
GAGATTACTACGCGTCTCGTGGGCTCGGAGATGTGTATAAGAGACAGGTACTATTTCTTTTTTTATAGAATCAGGTATTTTATTAAAATCAAGAAAAAAAGCAGGATCTGCAAGAATATACCATGAAGGTTTTATGTGAAAAAAATAATCTGTATTACCAAATTTATTCACGACAGCACATTCTTTGTTTTTTAATATATCAAGATCTCTGTCAAGAGTATTTTTCAAAGACGGACCATTACCTAATATATATATATCATCCTTATGTTCAAAGCTACCCAATCTTTTGTTTAAATAACCTAGTTTTAATTTTCCATATACTCCTTTTACGAGTTCTAGTAGTAAAATAACGATATTAGGAAGTAACAAATTAGCTAAAGCTTTCATCTGTCAAATTATTAATTATTACCCACTATTTTTTATACCACTTGTATAATTTCTTCAATAAACTCTCTTACACATCCATCACCTCCCTTCCTGTTTGTCACATAAATGTTGGGAATATTTTTGATTCTTACATCAGCATCTGAAGGGCAAGCTCTTACTCCCACCTCACTTAATAAATTATAACAATTTATATCATCTCCTATATAGGCTACATCACTTAACGAAATTTTCATCCGTTTACAAATATCCATAGCAACCTCCAACTTTCCCTCTTTGTATTTTCCTTGACATATAAAATCTACCTTTAGTTTTTTTGCACGATTCTCCACTATTTTCGTGTTTTCAGAAGTAATAATTCCTATCTTTATCCCTTTCTCTCGTAATAACTGAAATCCCATTCCATCACGAGTATTAAACTTCTTAAGTTCATCATTATGTTCACTATAATACATTCCACCATCAGTTAATGTACCATCCACATCACACAAAAAAAGTTTTATTGGAACTATTTTTTTCTTTTTCTTTAAAACATACTTAAACATTAAAGTTTCAAGAATTGCCCAATCATCTGGTTCGTCAATTTCAAACCCTGTATATTCAGGCATTTCATAAATACCAATTTTTCCACTTAAACGATTTCCTGATTTTAAAATATTCTCTACTTTACTAATATAAAAAGCCCCATTTTCCATCAAGATACCTGAAAAATCCTGCCGACGAGGACGTTTTTTAAAATCATAATTTCTACTTGTTCCATCCTCATTCCAAAAAAAACGATAATTACGAACACATGTTAAAATACTATCATATTTTCCATTATTATAAAGAAATAAAGCTTCATCAAAATGGATTGTCTCAGTCAAAGGTGATGTTGCTTGTACTAAAATAAATGTAGTATCATTGGATAATTGTGCAAAATTAATATATTCAAGCATTACACTTTCCGTAGTTGCACGATCATTAGCATTCTCTGCTAATCGATGATAAATTTTTGTCTTAGTATACGGTTTGCTCAAAACAATATTCGCAATTTGGTTTGAATCTGTAGCTACTATTATTTCATCAACATATTTACATCTTTCTAATGCCTCAATACTCCAGCAAACTAGAGGATTACCACAAAACAATTTTATATTTTTAAGAGGTATTGACTTACTTCCTCCTCTCACTGGTATAAATGCAATTGTTTTCATTGCCACTTTACTTGATTACTTTTTAGTTTATTACGTTGTTCCTTCTCAATATCAAGAATATCTTCCTTTTTATAAGTTAAGGCTTTTGCAACTGCACGACAATCGCGCACTAACTTACGTACTCCATCCGGTTCTAAGGAAGCTGCATGATCTGTACCTTTCCAAGTACGGTCAAGTGTATAATGACGTTCAATCCACTCAGCACCTAAAGCAACAGCAGCAGAATCTACCGCTATACCCAAATGATGTCCTGAAAATCCGATTGCCTTAACACGATCAGCATAAAGCGTACGAAGACGAGCAAGCTCTAGTAAACAAATATCCTCAAAAGGCACAGGATAACCAGAAGTACAATCATAAATAACTAAATCTTGATTCCGTCCCTTAGATTCAAAAAAATTAATTATTTGCTCTTCTTCCTCACGAGCCGTCATACCCAAAGAAATATGAATTTCTCCTCCAAAATTATCACATAAATATTCCAATAAAGGCTTATTAAGATTACAAGCAGAAGGGACCTTTATTAAATTAGGATGTAATGTTACTATCTCCTTTGCGGAAGTAACATCCCAAACAGAAGTGGAATATTCTATACCAAACTCATTACACCACTCCTGTAATTGTCGATGTTGACCTAAAGAAAATTCTAAAAATTCACGATGTTCACCATAAGTACTACCATAAGAATTTTCAGGATGTGGATGAGGAGCATTATACTCTTCAAATGTTAATAATTCTTTATTACATCTTTTCTGAAATTTAACAATATCTGCTTTACAATATGTTGCAGCAGTCATTATCATCTCTTTTGCGATTGCCATATCACCTTTGTGATTACAACCAATTTCTGCAATAATTTTAGGAGAATGCATAAGTTTATTTTTTTATAATAGTTCTAATCTTAGCAATATTATCAATAGTTATTTCATTAAGATATTGTTGTTCTTTTACTAAGATAGGGAACAAAGAATCTGTTTCCATATATAACTTCTTTGCCTTTTGTAATAAAAGTTCTTCAAAATTTGGTTCTAAAACATCTACTCCCCATTCAGGATGATGTATATCATCTAAGAACCATTTCATTTTATCATGAGAAATTATTGATAATATTGGAGTATTACATCCAAACGGAATCATTTGAGCATGCCCTCTCATCCCAATAACTAAACGAGGTTTTGTATATTCACGAACAATATCCCTAACATTATGAAAATGTACTAATTCATATTTTACTCCTATAGCATCAAAATAGGGTAGAATTTGTTCATCCGAAATAACATGAGAATAATATCTAATTTTGGTATCTTTCGATAAAGCCAGTGCTACTTTTGCAATAGCTTCTAGTATTTTTTCATTATTTTTTCTTAACTCTGAGCGATCAAAAGCACAATTAAAAGCTATACAATTTTCTTTTTTATCATATTTTTCTAAATAGGGGTAAATACATGACGTAAGAGTTGTCATACAAGGTTGAAAAACTAGTTTCTTTTTCAACTCAAAATTATCTAAATAACTTTTTATACTTTCAATGCTTCCATGATTTCTCAATCCTATGAATTCAGCTTTTTCTACAAAAAGATTAATATGTTCTTTAAAAATTGGATCAAAATCCTCTTGTCCTCTAAAACGATTATAACCAACAGCAAACATTATAATCGGCTTTTTAATCCTTTTCAAATGCTCAATATCACAACTCCATTGCCACCCACTTAAATCATTGGGATTAGTATCTTTCAGAAATAATCCTCCACCACCTATTAATACAAAATCAGATCTATTATATGTTCTAAGATCTTCATCTGTTACAATTTTATGTACGTGTTTTCCATACCATTTACAAATTCCTATCTTAGCATTAAACAAATCACGTAAAATCACAGGAAGATATAGATCTCCTGTATTTCCATAATTAAAAGATGAAACATGAGTACAGACAAAATTTCCAGGTATTCGTTTCTTAAGCAATGAAGGCATATTTGAGATTCTTACAATCTGCCTATATTTATAAAATCCTAACCTAGTCAATAAAAATCTTATTAATCTTTTCATATGCACATACGTTCAACTTTTGTACTCTTCTGCCGATCCTAGTTCTCATATCTTTATCCTGTATATAAATTGCAGATTTATATACAATTTCAGATATAGATGTATCAGATAATGGTAATTCATAATGAGTTAATTTTTCATACTGTAATAATTGCTGTAAACCCAACATTTTATGTGAGTTAGAAGTAAAACAGATAATAGGTGTTCCTCCTAATGATGCCATTATACTTGGATGATAACGACCTGATATATATAAAATAGAGTTTGCTAGTATTTTCGCTCCAATAAGAACAGAAACATTAACAGGTATATATTTCACATTAGATTCCAGTGCAACTTCCTTCAAAAAAGAATCTCCCGTACAGGGTGCTATTAAATAAATTGGATACTTTAATTTTTTCAAAGCTTCTACCAATTTTATAAACGAATTCACAACTTCAATTCTATCCAATGTTGATATAAGTGAAGAACCAGAAATACAAATATATGGCATAGAAAAATCATACTGACCATATAATTTTTCCATTTCATGATTTAAGACGATATTAGAATTCTTTAATGAGACTGTAGATAATTCTTTTCCCCAAGTAAATAATGCATCTGGTACGATATCATATAATATATCTGGAGCCACACGACTTAATAGCTGTCCCGACATATTTTCTCTTAATTGTATTACAGAACAATATCTTAATATTTTTATGCATAACTCTTTCAATGCACCATTTTTTTCTCTATTATCATTACTAGGAGATTCAGAAACCATAGAATTCAGAAATAATATATCTATTTTTTTCTTATGAGCAATCTCCATTATTGTTAACAAAAATCTTAAGGTATATCTTTCATAAGAAAAAATCATGTCTCCTTCACCATTTACTACTAAACAATCAGCATTTTCAAGTTGATTATCAATAAATTCCAATAATCTATTCTTTACATTATATTTATAGTACATTTGTATATTTTTCTTATGATCATCCCCTATCCAAAATACTCGTTTTAATAATTTCAAATGAAATAAACATTTCTCTAGTAAAACAGCTTTTTTACTATCTGTTCTATTCACAAAAAAATAGATTTTAATAAAAAGGAATTTATGGTATAATAC
>USQP01000088.1 GCA_900556945.1 uncultured Clostridium sp. | reverse complement strand
TACGAGATTACTACGCGTCTCGTGGGCTCGGAGATGTGTATAAGAGACAGCATAAGAACTGAATAATAACATATAACTAATTATACCTATTATAATTGCTAAAAACATAAATAAACGAATTTCTCCATTATTGAAGACAAATATAGAATACAATACGATACTTCCTGTTAAAATCCAAAATATTAAGTCTTCTATATATGTCATCAAATCTCCTGTTTTAACTACTCTTCGTGAAATTCTAAAGAAGTCGAAGAGTATACCAATAACAATTCCATTAGCTATAAAAATTAGAAATAGATAAGCTTGATTTGTAACCATTCATTTTTCTCCTTAAGTAACATGTTATTTGAAAATTTTACTAATTATGCTTCCTTTTGATTTATCAACACTTTTATTTTCACTATAAGAAAGTGAAGTTATATCTCCTTCTACAATTACTTCTGATGTATCGATACTTAATTTGTTAATTCGAAGGTTTTCTCCCTTTACTGTTAAAAGACCTAATTCTGTTTCTACGATAACGACTTGATCGTCAAAGCTTAAAACATCTAATACTCCAGAGATACTTAATTTTCCTCTATTTTCTAAAATAAGATTTTGTATTACACTTGTATTTATTGTTTTTCTCTCATCAACTGTCATGTCCCCTACCTCCTATTTATTTTACTTGCTAAATTATATATATTCAGAGTTTGTCTTTTTTAGAACTAGAAAATGAAAAGTCTAGGTTAATTACCTAGACTTAGTATTGCATCATAATAATTATTACTTCAAATGGATTTTATATTTTACAGCCCTATATTTTATACCAAACTCATCTAAAACTTCTTTTTCCTCTTCCTTTAAGGGACGGTTCTCAAAACGCTTTCCGCGTTTATTCATATAGTGTAAATCTTTTAATAATCTACTTTTTATTAATCGAATATTTGAAAAAGTTCTCGTATTTATCTGATATATATAGGGTTCCACATAATACCCAAATGACTCAATCGCTTCTCTTTTTTCTGGAGTTAACTTCCATTTAAGAATTTTAACACCATTATTCTTCTTTTCCCGCAGTTGCTTTTTTAATTTAGATTGCTGATAATTTTTATTTTTCATAAGAATCCTCCTTAGTTTGATGCAATAACCTCAAAAATGAGATTAATTAGATTATATCATATTAGTACAGAATAGTAAACATAATTCAAACATTTTTGTCGAATAATATCGAATGCATTTTATTTAATATTTCATCCTCTATTATATCTTTGAAAGTAATACTGATTTTAGATTCCGAAACTTCAAAGTTAAGCATTTCTAATTTTTCTTCTTTAATTAAGTCAAGTATATTATGGATTATGTCTAGATTGCGAAGCATCCCATTTCCGACAATCGATATTCGAGAAACTTCCTTTTTTATGATACTTTTTATTGTATTTTCTTCAATGATATCTGAAATAACAGTTCCAGGTTTTTGATTAAAAGTTGACTTTGTTATGATTGGTATTTTGAACTTTTCTCCAATTTCTACACATCGATTATGAAGCACCTTTGCTCCTTCGCTTGATATTTCAATCATTTCTTCGTAAGAAAGTGCCGATAATTTTTGTGCATCTATTACTTTATTAGGATCGGTTGTATAAACCCCATCTACATCAGAAAAAATATAGCAATTTTTTGCCTTTAACGCTGCTGCAATTGCTAATGCTGTTGTATCAGAACCTCCTCTGCCTAATGTAGTAATGTCCATATTTTTATTTAAACCTTGAAATCCTGCAATAATAACAATTTTTCCATCTTCTAACTCTTGTTTAATTCTTTTTGTATCAATTTTTTCTATAATAGCATTTTGGTTCGTATTATTTGTGTATATTCCTGCTTGCCAACCGGTTAGGGATATTGCTTTATATCCCATATAATTTAATAATATTGCTAGTTTCGCTATAGAAACTTGCTCTCCACTACTTAATAAAGCATCTAATTCTCTATTGATAAGTATAGGTGATAATTCTTTTGCTTCTTGTATTAATTCATCTGTTGTTTTTCCTTGAGCTGATAAAACTACTACGATTTGATTTCCTTTATCGTACAAATTTCTAATTTTATTTGCTACTAATTTTAATTTTTCATTATCTGCAACAGAACTACCTCCAAACTTTAAAACTATTGTGTCCATTCGGACCACCTCTTTAAAATAATATATAGAGCAGATTTAAATTAAAATCAGCTCTATATATTGTATTCGTATAAATAGTATTATGTTAAAATTTTCATTTTTAGATAGCTTTCCATAAAACCATCAATTTCTCCATTCATAACAGCTTCCACGTTTCCAACTTCATAATTTGTTCTATGATCTTTTACCATAGTATAAGGACAAAAAACATAAGAACGTATTTGACTTCCCCAAGCAATATCCATTTGAATTCCTTTTAAGTCTTCAATTTTTTCTTTCTGTTCTTTTTCTTTTAAGTCTAATAATTTGGATTTTAACATTTTCATGGCGGTTTCTCTATTTTGAATTTGAGAACGTTCCGATTGGCAAGCTACTACGATATTAGTTGGTATATGTGTTATTCTTACAGCAGAAGAAGTCTTGTTAATATGCTGTCCACCAGCACCGTGATGCTCGATAAGTATCAACTCTTAAATCATCTGGATTGATTTCTAACTCGATATCATCTGTAATTTCTGGTAGTACTTCAACAGATGCAAATGAAGTATGCCTTCTACCTCCACTGTCAAAGGGAGAGATTCTAACCAATCTATGAACTCCCATTTCTGATTTCATATAACCATAGGCATTTTCTCCGATAATTTCAAAAGTTACACTTTTTATTCCTGCCTCTTCCCCCTCTAGATAATCTAATTCTTTTACTTCATAGCCAGTTTTATTTGCCCATCTGGTATACATTCGATATAGCATTTCTGCCCAATCTTGTGATTCGGTTCCTCCTGCTCCTGGATGTATCGTGACAATTGTATTATTACTATCATATTTTCCAGATAAAAAGGTGTTGATTTCAAATTTTCCTACTTCTTTTTGCAATTTATTGGTATTTTTTAATATATCTTTTGCTATTTCTTCATCTGGTTCTAGTTGTACTAATTCTGTTAGTTCTTGTAAATTAATAATTTCATTTTCTATCCTTTTATATTCAGTTGTTTTATTTTTAATGCCTTTGATTTGAGTTAATATCTTACTAGAATTTTTACTGTCATTCCAAAAGTTTTCTTCCATGGTTTGTTTTTCGAGTATTTGTAACTGTTCTTCTAACTTGGCTATGTCAAAGAGATTCACCCAATTCCTGTATTTTTTCTTTTAATTGCCTAAGTAGTTTAGTGTTTTCTTCTAGTTCTAACATTTTATCACGCTCCTTGTTTTTATTGTATCATTTTATGCATAAAATTTGTTCCTGTTTTTCTCCGAATGACTCGTATTATTATATCATAATCTAAAAAAATATTCTATATATATTAATTAATTTTGCATTCTTATTTGTTCTTCTTTTATCAATGGATATCGTATCAGCTTATCACCATCTAAATTTTCTTTGTACATATCTATTGCAGTAATTTGATGATTATCATAAGTTGTATAATAATAAATTCCTTTATTGGTATTACAACATGACGTATAAATTGTTATCTCATATTTTCCATCTCCTAAATCACAACAACCTCTTTGTTGGTCAACTGAATTAAGAATATGAAAAAACTGACTAACACTTTCTTTTTCTCCTTCTCCAGAAATGGAATTCATTTTTATGAATGCTGCTCTTATAAATCTAGATTGTGATGATAAATCTCCTGGAAGTCCTATGGCTCCCATTCCACGACTATATTCTTTTAAATTTAACCCTTTTGCAAATTTGTCTTCTGGCGATCTTGTTGATAAATGCATATAATTATTTAACCCAAACATTTGTATATCGAAAGGGGGATTATTCGTTAGAACTCCTACTGGGTTTTCATATATCTTAATTCCTTCTTTTACGGATTCTACTGTGATAGACTCGTCCCTGTCTGAGATAATCCAATGCAACTGGGCTACTGGTAATTGATCATTAAACGAGATATTTAATAAATTTACTTTTTTCACTAAATTTCGCGCTTCCTTTACCGTAGCACATTGACTTAGAACCCAAGGAATAAATTCAAATTGTGCTATATTATCACTACCTTCTATCGTTTCTTTATAGACTGCATTTCCTACAAAATTTAGTCCTGCCATTCCTAACCCTTTTTCATTAATAGCATCATAATATAAAGGGTAGTCTTCTATAATATGTGCCATACCAATTATAGCATAGTGAACATGGATATGTTTCTGCTTTATAAAATAAAATGGATAGTTTCGCGGGGTTATTGTGACATCATCTCCATATGAAAATTCGTAATCTAACGTACGTCCAAAATAAAAATCTTTTGTTTTATAAGTTGCTGCTGTACACATAATTCCTCCTTATCATTTATAACCTTATATTTTCTTTCTAATTGTCTAACTATTAATTTATTTCTTTTATTACTTTGCAAGGATTACCTACTGCTACAACATTAGATGGTATGTCTTTTGTTACAACACTTCCTGCTCCTATTACAGAATTATTGCCTATTTTTATACCTGGTAGTACCACTACATTTCCACCAATCCATACATTATTGCCTATTTCTATTGGTTTTGCATATTCTAATCCTTGATTTCTTGCTTCTACATCTGTCTCTTATACACATCTCCGAGCCCACGAGACGCGTAGTAATCTC
>USQP01000087.1 GCA_900556945.1 uncultured Clostridium sp. | reverse complement strand
TTTTTATTATATCTATTTTTATTCAAGATTGCAATACTTTTATGTCATTTTGAACGGACCGTTCAAAATTTTTGTTACATTTTCTTCATAATTTCTTTACTTTTTTTATGAACTAATATAAAATAACTTTAAACTGGATATAATAAGAAAAAATTTTGGAGGAAACAAATGAAAAATAGAAACGAATTAACTTATAAGGATTTAAAAATGTCTTGTAATCCTAATGTTTTTCACTTTGAAACAACAGCAGATTTGGAGCCAATCCAGGAAGGAATTGGACAAGATCGTGGTATTAAAGCATTAGAATTTGGTTTGCAAGTCGATGTAAAGGGATATAATCTATATTTAGAAGGTCCAAGTGGAGTTGGAAAAACCATGTATACGAAAAATTATCTGCAAAAAATAGCACACAAAAAAAAGGCTCCTTCTGATTGGTGTTATATCTATAACTTTGATAATCCTAATGAACCAATTGCTGTTGAATTACCTGCTGGACAAGGTAAGGAATTTAAAGAATCTATGGATGGTTTTATAAAGGAAATAAAAAAAGATATTCAAAAAACTTTTAACAATGACGACTTTGAAAAAGAGAAAGCTTTAATTAAACAAGAATATGAAGCAAAGCGTTCTGCTTTATTAGATAAATTAAATCAAGATGCTTCGAAATATGATTTTCAGGTAAAAGCTGCTCAAAATGGTATTTATATGATGCCAGTTGTGGACGGTAAAGCGATTGAAGAAGAAGAATTTGAAAAGTTAGATGATTCTATTAAGCAACAATACGAAGAAAAATCGGTATTTGTTCAAGAACAAATTATGAATGTTATTAGTCAAATTAAAGAAATTGAGCGTCAGTCTGATAAGAAGATTTCTGAATGGCAATCAAACGTCGCTTTACTTACTGTTAATGTTCATATTAATTTTTTAAAATCAAAATATAAAAGAAATAAGAAAATTAATCAATTTTTAAATAATGTGAAGAAAGATGTATTAAGTAATATACCAACTTTTTTAGAAGATTCAACCAAACAACCTCAATCTAATCAGCAAGTGCCTAATGTTAAAAAACCAGATCCTTGTTTAAACTATCGTGTTAATTTATTTGTTGATAACTCAAATAGAGAAGGGGCTCCTGTTATTATGGATTCTAATTATTCTTATCACAATATTTTTGGAACATTAGAATACGAAAATTACTATGGGGCATTGAAAACAGATCATACGATGTTAAAAGCTGGTCTTATGCAACAAGCAAATGGAGGCTATATTATTTTTCAAGCGAAGGATTTGTTAGCAAATAGTGTTTGTTATGAGGCATTAAAAAAGGCATTAAGAATGAAAGAATTGGGTATTGAAAATGCTACGGAACAACGTTCTTCTATGGTACTAGTTTCTTTAAAACCCGAACCAATTCCTCTTAATCTAAAAGTTATATTAATTGGTAATAGTAATATTTATCAAACTCTATTAGCAATGGACTCTGATTTTAGAAAATTATTTAAAATTAAGGTAGAATTTGAAGAATCAGCTGAAATTAATGAAAATAATCTTAATAAATTAGCCCAAATTATACATGGTTTTTGTGAACATGAAGGACTTCCTCATTTAGATAAAGAAGCTATGGCTAAATTAGTCGAATATGGTTCGAAATTAGCTGGCAGTCATAGTAAAGTTTCAACTAGATTTGATGATTTGATTCAAATAGTAGGTGAAGCTGCTACTTGGGCAAAAATTTCTAGATCAAAAGTTGTAACCAGTAAATTTATTGACAAAGCTTTGGATGAGAGAATTGAAAGAGTAAAAAAATATGATGAAAAATATCTAGAAATGATAAGAGAAAATTCTCTTTTAATTAATACCTCTGGGCATAAAGTTGGAGAATTAAATGGATTAACGATCATGACGGTCGGTGATTATACTTTTGGAAAACCCGCAAAAATTACTGTCAATACTTATACTGGCAAAAATGGTATCGTTAACATAGAAAGAGAAGTTGAAATTTCAGGACCTTCTCATTCCAAAGGTGTACTAATTTTAACTCGGATATTTAGGAGAAATGTTTGCACAAGATATTCCTTTATGTTTAACAGCTAGCATTTGCTTTGAACAGCTGTATAATGGTGTTGATGGTGATAGTGCTTCTAGTACAGAACTATACGGATTACTTTCTAGTTTATCTGAAATTCCAATTAATCAATCAATCGCTGTTACTGGTTCGGTTAATCAGAAAGGGCAAATACAACCAATTGGTGGAGTAAATGAAAAAATAGAAGGTTATTTCCAAGTATGTAAAGTTCGTGGCTTAAATGGCTCTCATGGGGTTATGATTCCCATTCAAAATATTGATAATTTACAATTATCAGACGAAATCATTCAAGCTGTTAAAGAAAAAAAATTTCATATATATGCGGTATCTACAATAGAAGAAGGAATTGAAGTTTTAACAGGAGTGCCAGCTGGTAAGAAAGATAAAGATGGACATTTTCCTGCTGGTACCATTAACTATTTGGTTTATGAAAAATTAAAGAAATATGCAAAAGTTCATACTAAAAATTTGTAGATCTATAAAAGATTGGATTCCTAAAAAAATGAGTTCATGTACGGAAAGTTTTTCGTAATTAGAAGATGTAAAAAAATAGATTAGGAGAATCTCAAGCTTGTCTTGAGAGGTGCCTAATCTATTTTTTTACAGATTGTATAAGAAAAAGCTTGACAGGAATGAATTCATTTTTTTAGAAATCTACTCTTTCTTATGCTTATTCTAAATTATTCTAAAATATATTTTGTAAATTAAACTCATACTTTTCCTTTATATGTTTTAAAATAAAAACACTCTTATCTAATTCACTGATAGCTTCTGCATATTCTTCTTGTTCTATAAAACTATTCATTGCCGTTAAATCAGTTTCTACCTTTTCTAACTCATCATGTTCAATATAATAAGCCAAATTATTATGTCTTGTATCCCAATTTTCTTTTATTTCTTTCATTTTTTCTTTCGCATCTTCATTATCTTTCTCCCCTTGTTCTATTTTTAAAAAATCCTCTTTTAGTTCTTCTAATTCATCTGTCAATTTTTTAACAGATTCTAACGTATAGTTCTGAGTTATAACATTTCCAACTATAATTACTATTACAATTATCATACAAATAATTGTTTCCTTCCACATCTCTATGCCCCCTTTTCCTTCTTCTGACAAAATATCTGTCCTTTTCCATCAAATGTTACTATGAGAGCTTCTTCGGGTTTAATTTTAAACTTCTCTACTTGTTTTTTTAACCATTCATAATTTTTACCGATTGCTTTTAAATTCTTATGCATCACTTTTCCATCTACAACTAAATCATAAGGTATTCCTTCATATTCGGGTTGGATTTGAAAATCTTCTGGTATTGTATTACGTTTTTCCGGTTTTTGTATGACAGTTACTTGTCCACTTGTTTCTAATATAGCATATTCAACATCTCCTAGATTTACTACATTATTTCCTCTTAGTCTCTCTTCTAATTCATTAATCGTAAATCTTTCTTTTTTTAATGCTTTTTCATCAATTTTTCCCCTATAAATCAGAATAGTAGGCTTTCCACATATAACTTCTCTTGCTTTTAAACTTTTCATATTAATAATTGAAATAATTAAATGCATAACTAAAAGTCCTAATATTGGTATAATTCCATTAAATATTGGAATTCCTAGTTCAGTCATCGGAATAGAAGCCAAGTCTGCTATCATAATGGAAATAGCCAATTCAAATGGTTGTAATTGTCCAATTTCTCTTTTTCCCATTAATCTCATCACAATCAAAACAACTAGATATAAAACAATTGCTCTAAAAAATGTAATTAACAAATTTCACACCTACTTTTTTATTTTGATTTTATTCTTAACAAAATTTAACTGTTCTATTCAAATTTTGTTGTATAAATATTTTTTTTTTGTGAATAATAATTTTAGAACCTTAAAAAAATTACACAAAGAACTAAAAAAACTAAGGAGGTTAGACTTATGTCAAACGTTCAAGGAAATCAAGCAAATAGTGGTACATCTACTGTATGGCAAGTTGTTGGAAGACTGATTGCAGCAGCAGTAGTATTAGCTATTACCGCATTTTTTACACCTGGATTTACTATTAATAGTATTTGGACATTAGCAATAGCTGCTATCGTTCTAACAGTTATTGATTATTTAGTTATCAAATTTACTGGTTTACATGCTAGTCCTTTTGGTAAAGGATTTGTTGGATTCGCTTTAGCTGCTATTATTTTATATGTAACTCAATTCTTTGTATCTGGCTATTCTATTTCATGGATAGCTGCTATTATAGGAGCTTTAATCTATGGTGTAGTTGATTATTTTATACCTGGAAATCAATCCATGTAAAAAAATGAAAGAGAAAGACAATCAATAAGTTTTTAGTCTTTCTCTTTTAATTTTTATATCTTAACACATTTTTTAGGAAGGTATTCAAATATTAAGTTAGTCAAATATATATTGTCAATCAAAATAATTTCAATCTTATCTTTTTTCTACTACTTCATTTCTACTTTTATAAATACTTTTTTCTGGAACAACTCCTCTTACCGATGATAATGGATAAATATTTGTATTTTTTCCAATTATAGTTCCTGGATTTAATATACTTCCGCATCCCACTTCTACTTCATCTCCAAGCATTGCCCCAATTTTTTTCATTCCTGTTTCAATTTTTTCCTCTCCATCTTTTATTACTGTCTCTTATACACATCTGACGCTGCCGACGAAGCTAG
>USQP01000086.1 GCA_900556945.1 uncultured Clostridium sp. | reverse complement strand
ACTACGCGTCTCGTGGGCTCGGAGATGTGTATAAGAGACAGAGACATATATTCCTCCTCTACTTAAATTCATATAATTTTAGTAACAACCACTCTGTCATTTCCGTATAAATCCTTTTTGCCATAAGTATCTCTATATTTTTCCTCATTTTCTATCAGTTCTATGACATCTATTTTTTGATCATATCCTATCTCTAAACATAAATATCCTTTAAATTTTAAATATTCATAACCTTGATGAATAATCTTTCGATAAAAATCCAAACCATCATATCCCCCATCTAATGCTATTTCAGGTTCTTTTTGAACTTCTCTATCTAATGTTTTTATAATATCTTTTTTTATATAAGGTGGATTTGATACAATGATATCATATTTTTCTTTCGGAACTTCATGAAATAGATCTGATTGTAGAAAAGTAATTTGATTTTCTACCTCATTATTTTTAGCATTCATTTTTGCAATACGTAACGCCTTACTACTTATATCAACTGCTGTAATTTCACTATTTTTTACATATTTAGCAAGAGACACAGCTATCGCTCCACTTCCTGTACATAAATCTAATATCTTTTTCGCTTTTATTTTATTCGCTATAGCAATTACTTCTTCCACTAACACCTCTGTATCTGATCTTGGTATTAATACATCCTCATTAACATAGAAATTCATTTTCATAAACTCCTGCATATGAGTAATATGTTGTAATGGAATACCATTTATTATTTTCTTTATTGCTTTAAAATAATTTACTTCTTGTCTTAAACTTAAAGGTTCATTATCATAAACCAATAAGTATTGTCTAGGTTTATTTAATACAAATTGCATTAAAATTCTAGCTTTTAACTTAGGTTCCTCTATTCCATTTGTTTTTAAGTCAATCATTCCTTTTTTCATCGTTTCTCTTATTGTCATGATAACACCTTCTTTCTTATGTCCAATTGGGGACGTTTCCAAATGGACATTTTTAAGTTAGCTGTTAAAGTTTTGATTGTTACGGATGGTTTATACAGTAACCGTCCATTCTTGGAGACTTCTTAGTATATTTCTTTATACATTCTACCACGTTGTTTATATTAATACAAGTAAAAATCTATAGGTCATGATATAAAAAGCTATTTATATTAAATAAAAGGCAAAAACTCTAACTTTATTTTAAAGCTAGAGTTTTTAGTTATGGACTATACGTCAGCCCAAGATGGAATGGGAACCCCGTTATTGCCTTTAATACAGAGAACATTCCACACTTTGTTTGTATTATTTTCTAATTTGTGGCTTTCCCCCACCATACAAACACTAATGATTTCTCCTGTAATCAGGTCTACCTGGATTTCCCAGTTTGTAACATGCCGATGTTTTGAAATTTTGGTATGTGGAGCTACTTGTAATATTTCCACATCAAAATCTCCTTCGAGTCCGGCAATCTTAAATTTAGTTGCTTTTCCCCTATCAAGCCATTGAGGTAAAAGCTTTTCTTCCACAAGATTTAAATTACTCAAATTCTTGTGCACTCCTTTCTGCAAGAAATTAATAATATTATATCAATATTATGTAAAACTGTCAACAACATTTCCTATGTAAAAGATAGCTAACTTTAATAAAAGTTAGCTATCCCTTTCCTATATCTTTCATTCTTCAAAAAACTTCTTAAAGTCTTCTTCATTAATTTTTTCCTTTTCTAACAAAGCCTGTGCAATTTTATCTAATTTATCTCTATGCTGTTTTAATAAAGTTTGAGCATCGTTATAAGCTGTATCAATTAATTGTTTTACCTCTTCCCCAATTTTATCTCCTATATTTTCGCCAAACATCTGCATTTCATAAGGTTCTTTTCCTTGAAAATCAATTGGCCCTAGGTTATCACTCATTCCATATTTAGTTACCATGTCTCTTGCAATTTTAGTTGCTACTTCGATATCATTGCTTGCACCTGTTGATATATCATCTAGCACTAATTTTTCAGCAGCTCTCCCTCCTAGTAAAGCAATCAATTTTTCTTGCATTTCTGTTTTGGAAATATAATATTTGTCTTCATCCGATTTGTACATTGTGTAGCCACCTGCAACACCTCTTGGAATGATAGATACTTCTTTCACATCTGTTTGTGTAGGTAAATATCTACTTACCACCGCATGTCCTGCTTCATGATAGGCCGTTAATTTTTTATCTTTTTCTGAATAAACCCTACCACGTTTTTCTAAACCTACTGTGACCTTCTTTACAGCTTCTTCAATGTCATCATTTTCAATGTCATCGTGTTTATTCTTTGTTGCTACAATAGCCGCTTCATTTAAGATATTTTCAAGCTCAGCTCCTGTAAATCCAGCCGTATCTTCTGCTATACTTTCTAAATTTACTTGATCGGATAACTTCTTGTCTTTTGAATGAATTTTTAATATTTCTAACCTTCCTTTTAAATCAGGCGTTGGTATCGTTATTTGTCGGTCAAATCTTCCTGGTCTTAATAATGCTTTATCCAACATTTCTGGTCTATTTGTTGCTGCTAAAACAATAATTGTTTCTTCTGAGCTAAATCCATCCATTTCAACTAAAAGTTGATTTAACGTTTGATTGTTTTCTGTTTCTGCTCCACTATTAGATGATCTTCTAGAACCAATTGCATCAATCTCATCAATAAATACGATACATGGTGCTAATTTTCTAGCTTTTTCAAACAATTTTCTAACTCTAGAAGCTCCTAATCCAGCAAACATTTCTATGAATTCTGATCCACTCATTGATATAAATGGTACATCTGCTTCACCAGCTATTGCTTTGGCTATTAAAGTTTTCCCCGTTCCCGGCTTTCCATATAGTAAAACTCCTTTTGGCTCTCTAGCTCCCATTCTTGTGAATTTTTCAGGTTTTTTTAGAAATTCTACGATTTCTATCATTTCTTCTTTTTCTTCATCTAATCCTGCTACATCATCAAATTTTATCTTTGTTCTTCTTTCCGTATCATCATATACCTTCCCCTTTTCTCCTAAACCTTGCATCTTAAATATCATAATAAACAAAGCAAGCATAATTGCTGTTGGCAAAAATGAAATAATGGTACCTGGAATTTGTGATATTACACTCTTTGGTTTTTGTATTAATTCGATTTCATTTCCTTCTGTTACTTTCGTTTGTACCAATCCCATAAAACTTTCTATATTGGGTACAATCGAAGTTTTTTCCTCTTCTTCGCCTTTTACTTTTACTTTAACAGTTGTACTCCCTGTCGTCATTTCTACTTTTTCAATATTTCCATAAGATAGTTCTTTTATTAACTCTGTATAAGCTAATGTATTTTTTTCTTCTTTTTCATTATTTTTCATTAAGAAAAATCCAAATATGCCAATTAAAGCAATTAATACAATTACTAACACAACTAATATTCCAATTTTTTTGTTTTGCTTTTCTTTACTGCTGTTATTTTTCTTACTCATTTTTTCCTCCTTCTTCCCCTTGTTCAATCATTCATTAAGCTTCTGCTGGCCCTTCTACTTCTTCTCCTGTATCTTTTTTTTGGTCATTTTCTTCTTTTTTCTTCTTACTTTTTTTGTCATTTTGTTTCCTATCTGACTTACTCTTTTCGTCCTTATCTTTTTTCTTTTCTGCTTCTCTATCTTTTTCTTTTCTTTCTTCTTTTTCCTTCTCTTCTTTATCTTTTTGTTCCTGTTCTTCTATTTCTCTTTTTACAATTTCCTGTGCTTCTGCTATTTTTGTTAACTCAAACTGCTGTTTTATAAATTCAGTTTTTAAAATTAAAATAGCTGCCACTAAGTAAATTGCAGCCACGGCAACATACATTACTTGAAAATATTCCATATTAAAGGTTATAAATATATTAATTGCTACATATAGCATGTTTAAAATAATTGACAATGTTAATGCATATACAGACATATTAAATATGGCAGCATATCTTATTTTTATTCTTGCCAATAAAGTAGTAATATATCCAAAGAAACTTAATAATACCGCATTAGAAATAGTTGTTAGTAAATACATAATAAAAGCATAAACAAAAACCGTCAAAAATACACTTACATATAAAGTTACAATCTGACTACTATTAACATAATTTACAATATCTTGTTTTGCAAATTCATTGATATCGAATTGTTCCAAAGCATCCTTATAGGAATAAGATACTGTACCAGCTACACCAGAACTTTTTATAATCGCTTTGTCTTTTAAAATAATAATTCCTTCCCCTGATTCTGTGATAGAACTTATATATTGATTGATTGTTTGTTCATCCTCTGTTTTCGTATCTATAATCGTCTTTCCCATTACGGAATCTTCTTCTGAAATTGTAATAACATTTTCTGATTCTACTTTTAACGTTCCCTCTTTATATGAAAATTCTGGAAATTCATTTTGAATATAATGAATGCCATCTTGTAGTAAGTCATGCGTCTGATATAGCATTCCTATACATAAAATAATAGCAAGTATGGCAACTAATATAGACATATAGCTTATGGATTTTCCTACACCTTCTGCTGCCATATCTGGATATTTTTCTATTTTAAAAATAGAATATTTTACTTTATTAAAAAAATTCATCTTTAATTCTTTTTTTTCTGTTTTCTCTTTATTCTCTTCCTCTTTCATTTACCTGTACTCCCTTCTTATGCTAGAATCTACAAATTTTGGATTTATATCAATCATTACTTTGTCACCAATCTTTACATTTTTTCCTATCATATCACATGTGATATGATAAGTTCCAATTCTTCCTAAGACTTTACAAGCTTGATTGTCTATTTTTACATAAAATTCTTGTTTTTTAAAAAAATCTTTTATATCTCTTACGATAC
>USQP01000085.1 GCA_900556945.1 uncultured Clostridium sp. | reverse complement strand
ATTAAAAAGATATCCAGAAATAGATTTTTATATTCAAGTAAAAGACAAGGAATATCAAAAAATTTATAAAGAGTTTCCCAATATGCACTTTTTAGAAGAACCAAGAAATGTGGGAATTGTTGATGTAAATCAATATGATGCAATTATCTACGTGGGCGGTTCTATTTTTATGGAATCAGAATATGCAATACATGAAATGAAAGAATTTAATTACTTAATAAATCAATGTATTGGGAAAAATAAAAAATTCTTTTATATGTCATCTAATTTTGGACCTTATAAAACAAAAGAATATCTTGACTTAGCAAGAGAAAATTTTGCAATTAGTGGAATATGCTTTAGAGATAAAGAATCATATGAATTATTCAAAGATATAAAAACTGTAAGATATGCACCAGATATGGCCTTTTCTTTAGAAATGCCAAAAGTTCGAAAAGAAAAAAGAAGTATAGGAATATCTATAATTAATTTAGAACACAGGGAAAATTTAAAACATAAAACGGCAATTTATGAAGATTTAATAAGAAGAATAATGATAAAATTTGCTAAAAGAAACTATAGTGTAAAATTATTTTCTTTTTCACAATTTGAGGAAGATGATGTAGCGATAAAAAGAATTCTAGAAACATTACCAAAAGAATATAAAGAAAAAATATCAATTCAAGAGTTCGATGGAAATATTGATAAATATCTAAAAGAATATGCTAAAATGGAATACATGGTATGCACAAGATTTCATTCAATGATTTTATCGATTTTAAGTAATCAAAAGATTTATAATTTGACTTATAGTAAAAAACAAGATAATGTAATTAAAGATAATCGATTATTTATGATATATCAAAAAATACAAGATATTACCTATGAAACTAAAGTAAGAAAATTGTATTTTCAAAAAGCTTCCAAAAGTAAAGTAAAAAAAATAATACAAAACTCAAAAAAACAATTTGAAAATTTAGAAAATGTGAAAAAACAAATAATAGCAAAAAGCGAAATGAGCGGAAAGGAATAAAAATGAAAGAAGAACAAGAAGATTATAGTATTATAGTTGATGATGTATATAAATCATTTAATGTTTATTATGATAAAGCAAATACAATGAAAGAAAAACTTCTATTCTTATTTTCAAGAAACAGAAAAGAAAAAAGAATGGTGTTACAAGGAATCAATGCAAAGATAAAAAAAGGCGAAGTAGTAGCTTTAATAGGGACTAATGGTAGTGGGAAATCTACTTTATTAAAGTTACTTACAAAGATTATCTATCCTAATAAAGGGACAATAGAAACGAAAGGAAAGTTAACATCTCTTTTAGAATTAGGAGCTGGTTTTCATCCGGATTTTTCAGGGAGAGAAAACATTTACTTTAATGCATCCATATTTGGCTTAACAAGAAAAGAAATAGAGAGTCGTTTGGATGATATTATTGAATTTTCAGAATTAGGTAGTTTTATAGATAATCCAGTCAGGACTTATTCATCTGGAATGTATATGAGGTTAGCATTTTCTGTTGCGATTAATGTAGATGCAGACATATTATTGATTGATGAAATTTTATCAGTTGGAGATGAACATTTCCAAAATAAGTGTTTCGATAAAATGCTTGAATTAAAAAAAGAAGGAAAAACAATGGTATTTGTAACACATAGCATGGGAGCAGTAAAAAGACTTTGCGATCGAACAATGTGGTTACAAAATGGTAAGATTAGAATGGATGGAAAAACGGAAGATGTTGTACCAAAATATATTGAAGAAACTAAATAAGAAAGGATTGTGAAAATGAAAGTAAATTATACTTTGGAGCCAGGAAGAAAAGCAGAAAAACAAGAATATGCAGAAGGAACACCAGTTTTTTCTGTTATTACACCATATTACAACGCAAGTAAATATATTGATTCAACGTTAAATTCCCTATTAAATCAAACATTCCCATATTGGGAATGGATTATTACTGACGATGGATGTATAGAGAAAAAGGAATTAGAAAAATTAGAGGAGATAAATAAAAAAGACAAAAGGATAAAAGTAGTACGAAAAGAAAACGAAGGACCGGCAGCTGCAAGAGATTATGCAGCTAAGCATATTAGTGAAGAAAGTAAATACGTAGTATTATTAGATACAGATGATATGATAAACAAAACTTATTTAGAATGTGCATATTGGACATTAGAAACAAATAAAGAAGCTAGTTGGACTTATTGCGATTCTATAAACTTTGATGGAAATGAATTTACGTGGACAAAGTGGTATCATCCACGTAAAATGTTGAAAGAAAATTTATTAGTTATAACAGGTGTAATTCGCAAAGAAGCGTTTTTTAAGGTAAATGGTTTTGGATTTAAAGAAAAAAAGATATATGAGGATTGGTGCTTATGGCTAAAACTGATTAGAGAGGGAATGTATCCAGTAAGAATGAGCTTTTTAGGATGTTGGTACCGTCAAAAACCAGTAGAAGAAAGTGAATTGAGACAATCTAAAACAGGAAATAACAAAAGAGCAATGGAATTAGTAAACCAAATAGCAAGTGAAATTAAAGAAGTAAAACCAGCTATTCAATATCCAAAACAAGATTATAATTGGGAAGAAATAATAGAAAAAAAAGAAGATATTGTAATACCAAAATGGAAAGATAATGCAAAAACACAAATATTAATGATGATTCCGTGGATGACAACAGGAGGAGCGGATAAATTTAATTTAGATGTAGTAAAAAGAATGGATAAAAATAAATATGAATTTACAATTGTTACTACAGAACCAAATGAAAATGACTGGAGACAAGAATTTGAAGAATATGCAACAGTATATGATTTAACTAGTTTTTTAGATAGGAAATATTGGACGAGCTTTATAAATTATTTAATTGAAAAAAAGAATATTAAATTAATTTTTAATACAAATAGTCAATATGGATATAGTATCTTACCATACTTAAAAGTAAAACACCCAGAAATACCAATTATGGATTACATACATATGGAAGAATGGTATTGGAGAAATGGAGGATTTTCAAGAGACTCAAGTAGTATTTCTTCGATAATAGATAAAACCTATGTATGTAATAAAAATAGTGAACAAATATTAATAAAACATTTTAAGAGAAATCCACAAGATGTTGATACAATGTATATTGGGGTAGATGAAAAAATATTTGATTCAAGGAAATTCAATAAAACTCAAATATTAAAAGAGTTAGGAATTGAAACAAATAAGAAATTTATAATTAGTTATATTTGTAGGATTGCAGAGCAAAAAAGACCTTACTTATTACTAGAAATTATTAAGAAATTAAAAGAAAAAAGACAAGATTTCGTATTTGTAATAGCAGGGGACGGCCCATTTTTAGCAGAGATGAAAAGAAAAGCTAAAAACTATAAGATATATAACGATATGGTATTTTTAGGAAATATAAAAAACACACAGAAAATATATGCAATTAGCGATATAACAATTAATTGCTCTATAAAGGAAGGGTTGGCGCTTACAACTTACGAATCACTAGCAATGGGAGTTCCTGTTGTATCTTCAGATGTAGGAGGACAAAAAGAATTAATTAATGAAAAAGTTGGTGTTGTAGTACCTTGTATGCAAGAAGAAAAAGATATATTTAATTTTAACTATTCTTTAGAAGAAATCATGCCATATGTAGAAGGAATAGAAAAAATACTAAATAATATAGAAAGCTATAGAAAAGAAACAAGAAAAAGAATTTTAAATGGATTTACCATAGATACTATGGTAAAGAATATGGAAGAAGCAATAGAAAAAATAGTTAAAGAACCTAATAAGGAAAAGATTCAGAATGCCAAAAAGATGGAAAAGAATATTGATATTATGAAAGAGATGATTACAAAATATTTGATAGAATCTAGTCCAGATTATGAATGGTTGGCTAAAGAATTTAACCGTAAGAATGTAGATAGAGACTGGAAATTTGATAAAGAAGAAAATAAAAAACTATATTATGAAAGAACACTAGAATATAAGATTAAGCATCCTTTTTATGTGATTTTAAATAAATTACATATTTATGATGGTCTAAAAAAAATAATAAAAAGAGGAGAATAATACATGAGTAGCGTCTTTAAAAATTTATATCAATATAGAGAATTATTAAAAACAACGATAAAAAAAGAAATAAGAGGAAAATATAAAAATTCATTTTTAGGAGTATTGTGGTCATTTTTAAATCCACTTTTACAAATAATTGTTTATGCAGTAGTATTTCAATTAATTTTGAAAAATCCACAAGAAAATTATGCTGTATTTATTTGTTGTGGCTTGATTCCGTGGACATTCTTTTCTTCTGCGATATCAAGATCTGCATTTACACTAGTAGAAAATGGAAATATACTAAAAAAAGTATATTTTCCAAGGGAGATTTTACCAATTTCAATAGTAACAAGTGAGATGGTTAACTTTTTAATATCTAGCATAATTATATTAGGATTTGTTATTTTTGGAGGAGTAGGAATTAGCAAATATATAATTTTTTATCCGATTGTGTTATTAACACAATATTTATTGCTTATTGCAATTTCTCTTATTATATCTAGCATATCTGTTTATGTAAGAGATTTACAGCATTTAATTGGGGTTGCTTTACAATTACTTTTTTATGCAGCGCCAATAGTGTATTCACCAAATACAATACCAGAGCAATTTCAATGGATATTAACATGGAATCCAATGGCGTATATAATTAATGGATATAGAGACATATTCTATTATCAGACAATGCCAGATATTGGTGCATTAATTTGTTTAATTGGAATTTCACTTGTATTATGTGTGATTGGTTATGTAATATCTGTCTCTTATACACATCTGACGC
>USQP01000084.1 GCA_900556945.1 uncultured Clostridium sp. | reverse complement strand
TTGGAATATTCTATGTAGTATTTTTTATCATGTTTATTGCAATTATATATGGAATGAAAAATGGAAATATTTTGATTTGGTATGCCATTTTTGCGGCATGGGGAACAGATATATTTGCCTATTTTATAGGAAAATATTTCGGAAAACATAAATTTAGTAAAGTAAGTCCGAAAAAATCGATCGAAGGATGTATTGGCGGAACGATTGGTGCTATTATTATGATGATTGTATATACATATGTTGTAAATATATATTTAGGAATGAATTATTCATATTTATTTATAGCAGGAATAGGAATTATATTAAGTTTAGTTGGTCAAATTGGAGATTTTGCAGCATCTAGTATAAAAAGGTTTGTTGATATTAAAGATTTTAGTAATTTAATACCAGGGCATGGTGGAATGCTAGATAGAATTGACAGTCTAATATTCTTAGCACCATTTGCATATGCATTATTTACTTTGTTATAAAAAGGAGGAAAAAATGAGAGAGAATGTTAAATTTGATGTTGCGTTAGAAATAATATCAAGTAAAATAGCAGAAGCGATTAAAAAGCAAGATAAAGAATTAGCAGATAGGTATTTACAAGAAAGAGAAGAGATATACTTGGGAAATTGGGATGTTATTAATAAAGTGTTGAATTATAAATAGGAGCTAAAAAATGAATGATATAGAAAAGATAAAAAAGGAATATAAATTAAATAAAGATGAATATGAAGAGATGTATCAAAATGCAAGAAAAATTGTTTTTCAAGATGCTAAAACTTATAAAAATCCAATTGCTATAATAGTTGGAGGACAGACTGGAGCTGGGAAAGGTGGGATAGATGTATATTCGAAAAAAGAATTTAAAAAGCAAAAGTTAGATTCTATTGTAATTGATGTGGATTCTTATAGAATGCTACATCCAAGAGGAGAAGAAATAGTAAAGAAATATCCTACATGGTATAATGATATAACAGCGCAAGAAACAGGGCCTATAGCAAAAGCATTATTGCAAGAAACAATTGAAAAAGGTTATAATTTTATTTTTGAGGGTACAATGAAAAATACAGAAATATTAGAAAC
Organism: uncultured Clostridium sp.; assembly: GCA_900556945.1. Lineage (GTDB taxonomy): Bacteria > Bacillota > Clostridia > TANB77 > CAG-508 > CAG-269. Next base: position 3,788 of record USQP01000084.1, on the reverse strand, counting down.
TATGAAAAAAATGCCTAAAAATTATAATAAAATTGTAAGAGTTATAGCAACATCTCCTAAAGAAAGTTTATTAACGGCATTTGAAAGAAATGAAGAACAAGTTGAAGCGGTCGGATATGGTAGATTTACGAATGTAGATGTCCACGATTTTTCTTATGAAGGAGTTGCAAAGACATTAAAAATAATAGAAGAATCAAAGGTACCAGATAGAATACAAATATTTACTAGGGGAAAAGATATTGTTTCTCCAGAGCTAGTATATGATTCTAATAGAGAAAAAAATGAATATAATACAGCATACGAATCATTAATTGTTTATAGAAAAATAAACGAAGAAAGAATGAAACAGACCATTACAGATCGATTAAACAAATTATTAAATGAAAGAACTATAGACAGTAGAGAATTAGAACAAAGAGAAAAATTAAGAAGGAAAATGAGGATGTGAAAATATGACAAAAAAGGAAGCAATAGAAAAATATTCAATTCCAATACCATTGGACTTTGAGAATTATAATAAAGAGGAATTTAGAGAGTTTGATAACATGTACTTAGAAAGTTTCTATAGTACATTTTATGAACCAGATTTGAAAAAAATTAATACAAGTGGGAGCAAAGATAAAGTTGCAATTGTATTGGGCGGTCAAGCTGGAGCAGGGAAAAGTTCATTAGTAGCTGATGCAAAAAGAAAATTTAAAGATACAGGAAGAAGAATTGTTGTAATAGATGATGATGAATATAGAAAGTTTTATCCATATGCTCAGGAAATATTGGACAATTGTCCAGAAAACTATACTGACATTACAGCAACAGCAACCAATATAATAACACCAAAAATACTAAAATTTGCCTCAGAAAATGGATATAATTTTGTGTTTGATGGAACAATGAAAAATACCAGAATTGTTAACACTATGAAAACATGGAATGATTATAATATATATGTTCATGTGATGGCAACTTGTGGCGAAAGGAGCTTAATAAGTACTGCAATAAGAAATGGTGAATTAAGAGAAACAAGAAATGAAGGAAGATTAGTAGATCAAAAGGTTCATTGGGATATGTATGAAGGATTACCTAGAACACTAGATTATATAGAAAAAGAAGAGCAAGGGTTAGTAAAAGAAATTAAAATTTTTACAAGAAGTAATAATCCATTATATCCAAGAGAAGAGTATTCATCTTTGAATGCAAACGGAAGAACGAGCAGACAGGAATTAGAAAGTTTAAGACAAAAGGATAGAAGAGATTTTTTCAAAAGTGCAGTAAAAGATGATATAGAATGCCTAAAAGGATTAACAATTAATTTATCTCCAAAAGAGAAAGAAGAAGCCGAAAAAATAATAACTTTTATTGAAGAAAGAAGAAATTTGGGAGATGTAAGTGATGACAGTGATGAACAGATTAGATAGGAGGACATAGCTTGATATCTTTTATTTTATCAGCAATAAAAATAATATTTCTATTAGGATTTTTGATATTTATTCATGAACTAGGCCATTTTACTGTAGCAAAGCTATGTAAAGTAAGAGTAAATGAATTTGCTATCGGTTTTGGACCGGCTATATGGAAAAAGCAGGGAAAGCAAACTAAATATGCGTTAAGATTGATACCTCTTGGTGGGTTTGTTAGCATGGAGGGAGAAGAAGAAAGATCAGAAGAAAGTGACTCCTTTTCAAAAGCAAGCATTCCAAAAAGAATTGCTATCGTATCTGCAGGAGCGATAGTTAATATTTTGTTTGCTATTGTAGTTTATTTTTTATTAGTTACTAGTACAGGAACTTATATAACAAATGAAGTAGATTCAATAATAGAAGGGTACCCTGCTCAGCAGATAGGACTACAGGCAGGAGATAAAATTGTTCAAATTAATAATGATAAAATTAATAATATATATGATTTAAATGAATCGATACAAAAAAACACGGGTGAAATAAAAGTAAAAGTAGAAAGAGATGACGAAATATTAGAATATACAACGGTACCAAAACAAGTAACAGAACAAGGTTATACAAGTTATTATTTGGGAGTTAATTTAAAACCAGCAGAAGATACCTTTATAAATAGATGTATCAATGCAGGTATTTTGACAAAAGATTTTCTATTTTCTATTGTAGATAATTTAAAACAATTATTTACTGGAAAAGTAGGAGTAGACCAAATGATGGGACCAGTAGGAATATCTGAAGTTGTATCAAAAACAAACGGAATAAAAGAGTTTATTTACATGTTAGCATTGATTTCGATGTCATTAGGTGTAACAAATCTATTACCAATACCTGCCTTGGATGGAGGAAAAATACTAATTTTAGTGATTGAAGCAATAAGAAGAAAACCATTAAATGAACAAACAGAGATTAATATACAATTATTCGGATTTTCTATCTTAATCGCATTATCCTTGTATGTAACTTATCATGATATTCTAAGAATTTTTTAAACAAAAGACTAATACAAAGGAGAAATAAATGGATCAAAAAACAAAAGCAATTATTAGAAAAAGAAATATGAAATTGTACCCAATATATGAAATGCTTGGACTAGATTTTATGTTTTACTATGTAATTGAATTACTCTTCTTTGTTCAAGTAAAAGGTATAGCAGTAGCAGATGTTGTATTGTTAGAATCTTTTTACGCTGCATTTTCTATATTTATGCAATTTATAGTGGTTGTGATTGCAAGTAAAATAGGAAAAAAGAAAGGTATGTTGCTTGGAAACGTTCTAAATTTATTACAATTACTAATGATCATGTTAGGAAATAATTTTGAAATATTTGTTGTAGCAAAGATGGTTAATGCCATGGCATTTGGAATAAAAAATATAACAGAATCTACTTTTCTAAATAGTACAATTCCAAAGACAAAAAAACATGGAGAAATTTTTTCTAAAATAGATGGAAAAGGATATTCTAAATATTCTTACTTTAGAGCTATTACTACATTGATGGCGGGGTTTTTGTTTGAAATTAATCCATATATCCCAATGATACTATGTGCTACATGTGTAGTCTTCGCAATTATTATTGCAATGAACTTTAATGAGATAGAAGAAGATGATAAAAAGTTAGAAGAAAATAATGATAGTTTTAAAAATTTAAAGCAGGGATTTGTTTTTATTTTTAAATCCAAAAGACTTAAAGCTTTACTTGTTATGATAGCAATAATATGGGCTTTATTATGTATAGAATCTACATATAGAACTGCAATATTAAAAGATATTGGTATTTCAGCAAGTATGATTGGAATGATAAATGCATTAATAGAAGTAATAAAAGGTATTTATGCAACAAAAGCAAATCAATTTAATAAAAAATATTCTAACAAGTTATTAACAATGATTAGTTTATGCATTACATTTATTATGATACTTTATGGAGGAATCACATTAATTAGCATAGATTATAGAATACAAGCCATGTTAATTACAATTTTATGCACATTAATTTATGTTTGTAAAGGAATTTATCAAATAGTAAAAAAAAGATATATGGCTAATTTTGTAAAACCAGACACACTTTTAAAAATTTATTCTGCAAATTCAATTATTGATAATTTAGTAAGAATGTTAGTTTCTTATATAGCATCTGTTACTCTAAACTTTATGAATATTAGATATGCTAGCTTATTTATTGGAACTATATTTACTGCAGTTGTGATTCTTATTTCGTTATATATGAAAGATAGAGTGGGATTAAAACCTGAAAATTATGATAGTAAAGAAATTGAAGTTATTAAATAAATTAAAGCCTTGTAGAAATAGTATTCTATGAGGATTTTTTACTTTAAT
>USQP01000083.1 GCA_900556945.1 uncultured Clostridium sp. | reverse complement strand
CTTCGTCGGCAGCGTCAGATGTGTATAAGAGACAGTATAATAACTATACTTGGAGGTTAAATTATGAAAAATGAACTACCAAATAATATAGAAGTTGGAGAAAGAATTAGAAATATAAGAAAAGAATTGAATATGAGTAGAGAATCTTTTTCTGAAGCAATTGATATATCAGATGTCTTCTTGGGTCAAATAGAAAGAGGTGAACGTTCTTTAAGTTTAAAAACTTTATGTCGTATTGTTAAATTCACAGGAACTACTACCGACTATATTCTATTTGGTACACCGGAAGAGAATCATACAGTTAATAAAATTAATAGAATTTTAAATAAAAGTTCCGATGAATTTATTGATTACATTTATCAAATCTTAAATACTAGTTTTTCATATTTCAAGTCTATTAAAAAAAAATAATAAATTTATCTCTATATACGCAAAGAAGATGTCTTTAGACATCTTCTTTGTTTATTTTTATAAAACTACGACTTCTCCATTCTTTACTCCAATTTTAGATAACTTGTTTTTCATTAATTTCCCATCTAAGATTTCACCTGCTAACTTATCTTCTAAAACACTTTGAATCGTTCTTCTAAGAGGTCTTGCTCCAAAGTTTTTGTCAATTCCTTTGCTAGCGATTAATTCTTTTACTTCTGGTTGTAATTCTATTTTTATTTTTTGATTGTCTAGTCTCTTTGTTACTTCTTTTAGCATAATATCAATAATTTGGCTAATTTCTGTATCCGTTAACTTGTGGAATACAATAATTTCATCAATACGATTAATAAATTCTGGTCTAAGTTCTTTCTTTAAAGCTTCCATAACCTGTTTTTTTGTTTCTTCGTATTCTTTTTTACTTCCTTCCTCATTCCTTTCATTTTTGCTGAATCCTAACATCTTTTTATCGGTAATCAGTCTAGCACCAATATTAGAAGTCATAATAATTACTGTGTTTTTAAAGTTTACGGTTCTTCCTTGCGAATCGGTTAACCTACCATCTTCTAAAATTTGAAGTAACATATTCATAACATCTGGGTGTGCTTTTTCGATTTCATCAAAAAGAATGACTGAATATGGTTTTCTTCTTATTTTCTCTGTTAATTGTCCTCCTTCATCAAATCCTACATATCCTGGAGGTGAACCAATTAATTTCGATACAGAATGTGGTTCCATAAATTCTGACATATCTACTCTTATCATAGCATTTTCATCACCAAATAAACTCTCTGCTAAAGCTTTTGATAATTCTGTTTTACCAACACCTGTTGGACCCAAGAATAAGAATGAACCAATTGGACGTTTTGGATCTTTTAATCCTACTCTTCCTCTTCGAATAGCTTTTGCTACTGCTTCCACTGCTTCATTTTGCCCAATCACTCTTTCATGTAAATTATTCTCTAAATTTTTTAATCTTATATTTTCATCTTCTGTTATTTTTTTTGCTGGAATTCCTGTCCAATTTGCAATTACCTCTGCTATATTTTCTTCTGTAATATTGGTAACTTCTTTGTTATTCTTATTTTTCCATTTCTTCTGTTCTTTTTCATATTTTTCTTTTAATTCTTTTTGTTTATCTCTTAAAGTTGCTGCTTTTTCAAATTTTTGAATGCGAACTGCTTCTTCTTTATCTTTTTCTACTTCCTCAATTTCTTCTTCTAGCTTTTTTAAAATATCAGGTTCTGTATAAGATTTTAACTTAGCACGTGAAGCTGCTTCATCAATTAGGTCGATTGCTTTATCTGGTAAAAATCGATCATTTATATATCTAGTAGACATTTTTACTGCTGCTTCAATTGCTTCATCTGTTATTTTAACGCCATGATGTGCTTCATATTTATCTCGAATTCCTTTTAATATCTTAATCGTATCTTTTTCACTTGGTTCATTTACGGTTACTGGGCTAAATCTTCTCTCCAATGCAGCATCTTTTTCAATATACTTTCGATATTCATTTAAAGTTGTGGCTCCAATTAATTGGATTTCTCCTCTTGCAAGTAGAGGTTTTAAAATATTAGCCGCATCAATTGCTCCTTCTGCTGCACCTGCTCCTACTATCGTGTGTATTTCGTCAATAAATAAAATAACATCTCCTGCTTTTTTTACTTCCTCTAGGGCCTTTTTGATTCTTTCTTCAAAATCACCTCTATACTTACTTCCAGCAACCATTCCTGAGATATCCATTGTTACTACTCGCTTATCTTTTAATATTTCTGGAACATCCCCTGTTGCTATTTTTTGTGCTAATCCTTCTACTGCTGCGGTTTTACCAACACCTGGTTCTCCAATTAGACAAGGATTATTCTTCGTTCTTCTAGATAAAATCTGTATTACTCTTTCAATTTCTTCTTTTCTTCCTATTACTGGATCTAATTTTCCCTCTACTGCTTTTTTGGTTAAATCCTCTCCAAACTGATTTAATGTCGGTGTTGAATTATAGCTTCCACTTCTTCTTTCATTCTTTCCACTGTTTTTATCTTCTTTGACAAAATCTTCTCCTTCATTAATCACTCTTACAATTTCATTATAAAGTTTTGGAATATTCGTATTTAACTCTAATAAAATCCTAGCAGCTATACTATCTCCTTCTCTTAAAATTCCAATTAAAAGGTGCTCTGTTCCGATATAATTATAACCTAGTTTTCTAGCTTCAATAAAAGCATTTTCAATCACTCTCTTTGTTCTTGGAGTAAATCCTAATGTTTCACCAATTGGGCTTTCATGTCCTACTAATTCCACAATCTTATCAATAATCATATCTGATGTTATCGATTGATTTTCTAATACCTTAGAAGCTACACCACTCCCCTCTTTTACTAAGCCATATAAAATATGCTCTGTTCCAATATAACTATGCCCTAGTTCCAAGGCTAGTTCATTAGCAAGCTCAATTGCTTTTTTAGCTCGATTTGTAAATTTATATGTCATTTTAATCACTCCTTTCATTATGTCCCATTATGTCCCATTGGGGACGTTTCCTTTTGGACAAAATGTCCATTCTCTGGGACACATCTTTATTTTTCATTTATAATTTGTTTAATTACTTCTGCCCTCTTAATATCTCTTTCAATTGTTTCATACTGTTCTCCCAAATACTTTTGTAAATTAGATGGTTTTGTATACAAATATAATTTTTGGACTTTCAAATCTGTTAATTCTGGTAAGATTCCTAAATCTGTACCTAGTTTTATGTTAGATAATAAATCTCTCGTTTCTTCATAAGATATCTTTCTACAATTCGTTAAGATACCATAGCTTCTATAAATAACATCTTCTAATTCTAATTCATCTTTTGTGAGTAATTTTCTTGCTTGTCTTTCTTGCTCTATTATTTTTTGAACAATTACTTTGACATTTTTTATAATTTCTTTTTCAGTAATCCCTAATGTCTGCTTATTTGATATTTGATACATATCTCCTTGTGTTTGGCTATTTTCTCCATAAATTCCTCTGATATTCATTCCAAAAGAATCAATTGCTTCTAGTATTTTTCTTGTGTTTTTTGTTCTTGAAAGCGCTGGTAAATGAACCATTACAGAAGCTCTCAATCCAGTTCCAACATCACTAGGAGAGCTTGTTAAATATCCATATTTTTTATTGATAGCATAACCTAGAATATCTCCTATTTTTTCATCCAATTCAATCGCTAAGTTTAGAGTGTTTTCTAATTCTAATCCACAACTAAATACTTGAATATTTAAATGGTCTTTTCCTCCTACCATGATACAAATATTTTCATCATCATTGATTAAAATACTTCCTGTTTCATTTCTTTTTAAAGCAAATTCTGGACTAATTAAATTTTTTTCTACTAAACTCATTTTAGTGATATCATCCATATCTTTTAATTTTAGAAATTTTAAACCATATCCAATTGCATATAAATTGTCCTTTATTTTATTTTCAAGCTTTTCTTGATCTTCTTTACTTTGTACATTAAATTTAAATTCGTTTAAATTTCTTGCCAATCGAATTCTTGTACTTTTTACTACATCGCAATTTTCATTACTTTGTAAATACCAATTCATACCCTTTACTCCTTTTATTTTCCTAGTTTTTTGATTTCGTCTCTTATCTTAGCTGCCTCTTCATATCGTTCTTCTTTAATTGCATCTTTTAATTTTTCTTGCAATTCTCCTAGTTTTGTCATTTCTTTTCTTTCTTTTTTTGTTTCATCAATATGATTACTATTTATTTTACTGTCAATTTTGTTATCTACTATTTTTCCTATTCTTCCTACATGATGGTTTGCTCCTTGAATTCTTTTTATGATTAAATCTAATCTATCTTCAAATACATCATAGCAATCTTTACACCCTAATCTTCCAGTGTTCGCTATATCGTCAAAAGTATATCCACAATTGCTACATTTTAGAGTCTTCAATTCATTTAGCATTGGCATAAATTCATTGTCTCCAAAATCTTCCATCAATCCTCCGAAAAAACTTGAAAAATCAATTGGCATATTAAAATCCATTTGTCCAATTCCTAATTTTTTGCTACATTCTTCACATAAATTCAATTCTTTTTTTCTTCCGTTTATATTTTCTGAGTATCTTACATTGGCCTCTCTTTTTCCACAATTATCACATAACATAATAATTTCCTCCTTATTTACTAATGTTTACAATCTCCTTTTAGTCGATTGCATAAGTTATCCGTAACTCTACACGGCATAAGATATCCGTAATTCGCTTTGTTCAAACGGCTATCTTATCTTCGTTCGAACGGCTAACTTAAATTTAATAACATATTTTTAAAAATTCTTGCTCGTACTTGGTCTTTTGTTTCTTTTGATAACTGTAATACATTATCACTTGTCGCTACTTTTAAAAGTTTTGCTTCTTTACTATTTATAATATGATATGATAGAAAGTCACTAATCAATATATCAACCTGTCTCTTATACACATCTGACGCTGCCGACGAAG
>USQP01000082.1 GCA_900556945.1 uncultured Clostridium sp. | reverse complement strand
GTCGGCAGCGTCAGATGTGTATAAGAGACAGTTTTTATATTGACAAATACCCTGTGGGGGTATATAATTCGTAACAGAGGAGATGAGAAAATGAAAAATGATAAATGTGAAGAATATTGTAAACGAAATAGAAGAAGTACATATCGAACAGAAGAAGATAAAAAAGAATTAACAAAAAGGTTAAATATTATAGAAGGACAAGTAAGGGGAATTAACCAAATGATTGCTGATGATAGATATTGTGATGATGTGCTAGTACAGATAGCAGCAGTAAATAAAGCTTTAAAAAGTTTAGGCAATCATATATTAGAGAGTCATTTAAAATCATGTGTTGTTCATGATATACAAATGGGAAATTTGGATATATTAGAAGAAGTTATGTTGTTGATAAAAAAATTGCAGTAAGTTATTAAAAATAAACTTTGTCTTTTGTACTTTTAAAATGATGAAAAGGGGGAAAGTAGAAATATGAAAAACGCTAAATTTAATATTCAAGGAATGACATGTAGTAGCTGTTCTTCACATGTTGAAAAAGCAGTGAGTAAACTAGAAGGAGTAAAAAATGTGACTGTCAATCTATTGTTAAACAATATGATTGTTAATTATGATGAAACGATTGTAGACAATGAGAAAATTATACAAGCAGTATTAGAATCTGGATATGATGCAAGTTTATATGAAAAAACAAAAGAAGAAAAGAGAAAAGAAAAAGAAGGAAATCAGACAAAAGACAATATTAAAATTATGAAGAATAGACTAATTATATCTATATGTTTTTTCATACCACTTATGTATATAGCAATGCACCATATGTTATATGAGTGGTTTGGATTACCAGTTCCAGAGATGATAAAAATGTTATTTCATGGAAAAGAAAATGCAATCACCTTTGGTTTTACACAATTTTTATTGTTACTTCCAATTATATATGTAAATAGGAACTATTTTATTGTGGGATTGAAAAGATTGTTCAAAGGTACACCCAATATGGATTCTTTAATTGCAATTGGTAGCATAGCGGCTATTATATATGGAATATTTGCAATTTATATGATAGGCTATGGGCTAGGACACAATCAAATGGAATTGGTAGAACAATATTCTATGGATATTTACTTTGAATCGGCAGGAACAATACTTACATTAGTAACAGTTGGAAAATATTTAGAAGCAAAATCAAAAAGAAAAACAGGTGACGCAATCAGTAAATTAATTAATTTAATACCTAAAACGGCAATCGTTATTAGAGGGGGAAAAGAAATTGAATTAAATTTAGAAGAAATAGTTGTTGGAGATATAATAGTAATTAAACCAGGAGGGAGCATTCCGGTAGACGGAATTATCATAGAAGGAAATTCTTCAGTGGATCAATCTAATATAACGGGAGAAAGTATACCAATCGACAAAACGATAGGCGAAACGCTGATTTCTGGAACGATTAATAAAAGTGGATACTTAAAAATGAAAGCTACAAAAGTAGGGGATCATACAACACTTTCACAAATTATAAAATTAGTAGAGGAAGCAAGCAATTCAAAAGCGCCGATAGCTAAAATAGCGGATAAAGTAAGTGGGATATTTGTACCAGCTGTAATTAGCATAGCCTTTCTCACAATCGTTATATGGATTTTAGTGGGTCAAAGTTTTGAATTTGCCTTGACCATGGGAATTGCTGTTTTAGTCATATCATGTCCATGTGCATTAGGACTAGCAACGCCAGTAGCGATTATGGTAGGAACAGGAAAAGGAGCAGAAAATGGAATCTTAATAAAGTCAGCTGAAGCTCTAGAAGTGTTACATTCAGTAGATACGATCGTTTTAGATAAAACAGGAACGATTACAGAGGGCAAACCAAAAGTCACAGACATAGTTTCTAGTTTATCCCAAAAAGAATTACTAAAAATAGCAGGAAGTTTGGAAAAAAAGTCAGAGCATCCTTTAGCAGAAGCAATTGTCGAGAAAGCAAAAGAAGAAGAAATAGAAATATTAGAGGTAAAAGAATTTATGACTATTTCGGGAAGAGGCATAAAAGGTAAAATAGATGGAACAAATTATTTTGGTGGAAATAAATCATTTATGAAAGAGAATAACATTGATATCAATAGTATCATTTCACAAAGTAATGAATTATTAAGGCAGGGAAAAACCGTTTTATATTTTGCAAATGAAAATAATATAATTGGAATGATTGCAGTGGCAGATACTGTTAAAGATACAAGTTATCAAGCAATCCAAGAGCTTAAAAGAAAAAATATAGAAGTTGATATGCTGACAGGAGATAATAAAATAGTAGCACAAACTATTGGAAATGAGCTTGGAATTGATAAAGTTATTTCTGAAGTATTACCACAAGATAAAGAAAAAGAAGTAGAAAACTTACAAAAACAAGGTAAAAAAGTAGCATTTGTAGGTGATGGCATAAATGATAGTCCAGCTTTAGTAAAAGCAAATGTTGGAATGGCAATCGGCTCAGGAACAGATATAGCAGTTGAATCAGCAGATATCGTGCTAATGAAGAATAGACTGGTTGATGTAGTTACAGCAATTGACTTAAGTAAAGCGGTTATAAAAAATATAAAGATGAATTTATTTTGGGCATTTTTTTATAATATAATAGGAATACCAGTAGCTTGTGGAATATTTTATCCAATTTTTGGATTGAAACTAAATCCAATGATAGGTGCAGCAGCTATGAGCTTAAGTTCAGTTTGTGTTGTTAGCAATGCTTTACGATTAAAAAAGTTTCAATCAAATTTTAAGGAGGAAAAAAAGAAAATGAATACAAAAATAATTGAAATTGAAGGAATGCAATGTAATCATTGCAAAATGAGTGTAGAAAAGGCTTTAAATGAATTAGATGGAATTACAAAAGTAGAAGTAAATATAGAAAGTAAAAAAGCAATAATAGAAATAAATAAAAAAATTGAAAATAACAAAATTAAAGAAGCAATTGAAAAAGTTGGTTTTACAGTAAAAAGTATAAATTAGAAAGGGAAGAACGAAAAGAGAAAAATAAAATTATGATTCAAATTCTGAATAGTAATTTTATTTTTTTACATAATAATATTATGAATATTTTTAATTCAAATACTCTAATTATAATGGAGGTATAAAATGGAAAAGAATCAAAAAATAAACTGTACAGTAGCAAGCTGTAAATACAACAATAAGGAAAAAGGAAAGTGTACATTAGAGGCAATTCAAGTAGAGCCAATACAAGGTTGCCATACAAAAGAACCAGATGAATCTATGTGTGCAAGCTATCAATATATAAATGATTAAAGATGCAAAAGATATAAAGTATACAAACTTTGTATCTTTTTATATTTCAAGAAATTTCTCATAATGTGAAATTCGTTTTTCGTCTTGACATATTAAAAAATTAGAAATACAATAACAAAAGAAAAGAATAGGCAGATTTTGCCAAAAGAATGGAGGAATATTATGTTAGTAACAACAAAAGAAATGTTTGAACAGTCAATGAAAGAAAAGTTTGCGATTGGAGCATTTAACGTAAACAATATGGAAATTATACAAGGAATTGTAGATGCGGCGGCAGAAGTTAAGTCTCCTGTAATTTTACAAGCTTCATCTAGTGCTATTAAATATGCAAGAATAGGATACTTAATGAAAATGGTACAAGCCGCAGTAGAAGAACATCCAGAAGTTCCAATAGCATTACATTTAGACCACGGACCAGATTTTGAAACGGCAAAAATGTGTATCGATAATGGATTCACATCTGTTATGATTGATGGTTCGAAATACGATTTTGAAGAAAATGTAGCATTAACAAAGAAAGTTGTTGATTATGCACATAGCAAAGGAGTCGTTGTAGAAGCTGAATTGGGAAAATTAGCAGGAATAGAAGATGATGTAAATGTGGCAGCAAATGATGCTATGTATACGGATCCTGCTCAAGCGGAAGAATTTGTAAAAAGAACAGGTTGTGATTCTCTAGCAATTGCAATTGGTACTAGTCATGGTGCTTACAAATTTAAGGGAGAAGCAAAACTTAGATTTGATATTTTAAAACAAATAAAAGAGAGAATACCAAATACACCAATAGTATTACATGGAGCATCTACGGTTATACCAGAATTAGTGGAAATGTGTAATCAATATGGAGGAGATATACCAGGAGCAAAAGGTGTACCAGATGAAATTTTACAGGAAGCAAGTTTATCAGGAGTATCTAAAATTAATGTAGATACAGACTTAAGATTAGCTATGACAGCAGGAATTAGAAAAGTATTTGCAGAAGAGCCAAATGCTTTTGATCCAAGAAAATATTTGAAACCAGCAAGAGAATTAATCAAAGAGACGGTAAAACATAAAATGGTAGATGTTTTTGGTTCAAGTAATAAAATATAAAATGAGATTTTGTGAGATTTTGGGGACGGAGCAAAAGTTTCATATTTCAAGTGAAACTTTTGCTCCGTCCCCAAAATCTCGATCTTATTTAAATTCCTTTTTTGCTTGATTTATTTTACGTTCTGCGTCCTTTTTAGCGATATCTTGGCGTTTATCGTATAATTTTTTACCTTTTCCAATACCAAGTTCAAGTTTAACAAGATTTCCTTTAAAATATAGGCTGACAGGAATTAGACTATACCCTTTTTGATTTACTAAACCAACTAGTTTATTAATCTCATGCTTATTTAGAAGTAGTTTTCTATCGCGTAAAGGATCTTTATTAAAAATATTTCCTTGCTCGTAGGGGCTTATATGCATACCAACAATAAAGACTTCGCCATTTTTTATATGAGCGTAGGTATCTTTTAAATTAACTTTACCGTTTCGAATTGATTTAATTTCTGTACCGGAAAGTACAATACCTGCCTCTAATTTGTTTTCAATTGCATAGTTGTGATAGGCTGTAGGATTTTTAGCAATTACTTTTATATTCATACCAATTTACTCCTGATTTTAAAATTTTAAATATATTAT
>USQP01000081.1 GCA_900556945.1 uncultured Clostridium sp. | reverse complement strand
CGTCAGATGTGTATAAGAGACAGATAGTATAATGTTTTGGGGGTAAAATTATGAATGATAAAATAATAATAAAAGGGGCAAAAGAACATAATTTAAAAAATATAGATTTAGAAATACCAAGAGATAAATTGGTAGTTGTAACTGGACTTTCGGGGTCTGGAAAATCATCGTTAGCATTTGATACTTTATATGCAGAAGGGCAAAGAAGATATGTAGAAAGTTTATCTTCTTATGCTAGGCAGTTCTTAGGACTAATGGAAAAGCCAGATGTAGAAAGAATAGATGGATTATCACCAGCGATTTCGATTGATCAAAAAACAACTTCCAAAAATCCACGTTCCACCGTAGGAACTGTAACAGAAATTTATGATTACATTCGTTTGTTATATGCAAGAATTGGGATTCCGTATTGTCCAAACTGTCATAAGAAAATAGAAAAGCAAAGTATTGACCAAATTGTAGATAATATTATGAGCTTGCCACAAGGTACCAAAATTCAAGTACTAGCACCAGTAGTTAGAAGTAGAAAAGGAGAGTTTACCAAACAATTAGAAGGATACCAAAAGGAAGGGTTTGTCAGAGTTAGAATTGACGGAGAGATATATGAGCTTGGTCAAGATGATATTAATTTAGACAGGAAGAAAAAGCATGAAGTTGAGTTAATTGTAGATAGATTGGTAATTAAGCCAGATATCATAAGTCGATTAACAGAGTCAGTAGAAATAGCACTAAAACATGCGGAAAAATTGGTTTTAATTGATATTGCGGGACAGAAACCAGTTTTATACAGTTGTAATTATGCTTGTCCAGATTGTGGATTTAGTTTTCCAGAACTAACACCAAGAATGTTTTCTTTTAACAATCCATTTGGGGCATGCCCAACTTGCACTGGTATTGGATACTTAATGAAAATGGATGAAGATTTAATTATTCCTGATAAAAATAAAACATTATATGATGGTGTCAAAGCATTTGGCTCAAGTACTATGAAAAAAGGCGATACCATGGCAAAGATGTACTTTGAGAGTATTGGAAAACACTATGGAGTAGAAATCAAAAACAAGAAAATAAAAGACTTACCAAGATGGTTCTTAGAAAAAATTTTATATGGTACAGGGGAGGAAGAAATTGATTTTGAATATTCTTCCTATGCAGGAACTAGAAAATTCACAGCTCCTTTTGAAGGAGTGTTGCCAACATTGGACAGACGTCATAATGAAACAAAATCACAAGGAATGCGCGATTTTTATGAAATGTATATGAGTAACTCTCCTTGTTATTCTTGCCATGGAGCAAGATTAAAGCCAGAAATTTTATCTATTAAAGTGGGAAATAAGAATATCAATGAGTTAACCGATATGCCAATTAATAAAATAAAAGAATATCTAAATAACCTTGAGCTAAATAAAACGCAGACTATGATTTCTGAATTGATTTTAAAGGAAATTGACCAAAGACTGCAATTTTTAATGGATGTTGGATTGGAATATTTAACGCTATCAAGAAGTGCAGGAAGTTTGTCTGGAGGAGAGGCACAAAGAATTCGTTTAGCAACTCAAATTGGTTCAGGTCTAACAGGAGTATTATATATTTTAGATGAACCAAGTATTGGACTACATCAAAGAGATAATGATAAGTTATTAGCAACGTTAAAAAAATTAAGAGATTTAGGAAATACACTTCTTGTTGTAGAACATGACGAAGATACCATGTATGCAGCTGACCAAGTGATAGACATTGGACCAGGAGCAGGCGTTCATGGCGGACAAGTTATGGCACAGCGGAACAGCAGAAGAAGTGAAACAAGTAGAAGCATCTATTACGGGGCAATACTTAAGTGGTAGAAAGCAAATACCAGTTCCTAAAAAGAGAAGAAAACATGCAAAATCGAAAGCAATAGAAGTACAAGGTGCCACAGAAAATAATTTAAAAGATATCAGTGTAAAATTCCCATTAGGTGTTTTTAATTGTGTAACAGGAGTATCTGGTTCACGGAAAGTCAACATTAGTAAATGAGGTTTTGTATAAAACGGTAGCAAAAGAATTAAATGGTTCGAATGAAAAACCTGGTAAATGTAAAGCAGTAAAAGGATTGCAAAATATTGATAAAATTATTAATATTGATCAATCTCCAATCGGAAGAACACCACGTTCCAATCCAGCAACTTATACAGGAGTATTTGATTTTATTCGAGATATCTTTGCCAGTACAGAAGAGGCAAAAATGCGTGGTTATCAAAAAGGTAGATTTAGCTTTAATGTAGCAGGTGGAAGATGTGAAAGTTGTAATGGTGATGGAGTTCATAAGATTGAAATGCACTTTTTACCAGATATCTATGTGCCATGTGAAGTATGTAAAGGAAAACGTTATAATAGAGAAACTTTAGAGGTAAAATATAAAGGAAAGACAATTGCTGATGTCCTAGATATGACGGTAGAAGAAGCTTTACAGTTTTTTGATAAAATACCAAAAATTAAGCAGAAGATACAAACTTTAAATGATGTTGGATTAGGCTATATAAAATTACGGACAACCTTCTACAACCTTATCGGGAGGAGAAGCACAAAGAGTAAAATTAGCTACTGAATTATCCAAAAGAGCAACAGGAAAAACTTTATATATATTAGATGAGCCAACAACAGGGTTACATATTGCTGATGTTCATAGATTAGTAGATATCTTACAACGATTAGTCGATACAGGAAATACGATTATTGTAATTGAACATAATCTGGACTTAATTAAGACATGTGACCATATTATTGATTTAGGACCGGAAGGAGGAGATAATGGAGGCGAAGTGGTTGCGGTAGGTACGCCAGAACAGATTTGCACGAACGAAAGAAGTTATACAGGTAAGTTTTTAAAGAAATATATTGATAAATTGTGAAAGTTAATATATAATATCTTTGTAATCCCAATAGGGATTGCAGAAATAATTTTCCTCATATATGGGGAGAAAACCATTTGAAGAAAATGGGCATAAGAGTCAGGTGCATACCTGGCTCTTATTGCATATAAAAATAAAAGAAAATTGTATACAAAATAGAAATAAGAGAAATAATAAATAAAAGGAGTTGATTAAGATTATGTACAATTTTAGAACAGATTTAGCATCTGAAAGAAGAGATATTTATCAAAAAGCAAATAATCTAGAAAATGAAATAGAAGGAATTGAAAGTACAAAAGAAGAAATTGATGAAAATATAAAGGTAGAAAGAGTTAAAATTACAAATGAAAAGGGAGAAAAAGCAATTGGCAAACCAATTGGTAATTACATTACAATAGATGTAAAAAAATTAAAAATCGCACAAGAGGAGGAAATAAATAAAGCATCAGTAACGTTATCAAATGAATTAAAAAAGATTATTGATATGCATATTGATAAACAAGGAGAGGTATTAGTAGTTGGACTTGGAAATATATATGTGACACCGGATAGTTTAGGACCAAAGGTAATCAATGAGATAGAAGTGACAAGACATATTATTAATTATTTACCTCAATATATAGAGGAAGGAACTAGAATGGTTAGTGCTATATCGCCAGGAGTATTAGGTACGACAGGTATTGAGACAGTTGAGATTTTAAAGGGAATTGTTGATAATATCAATCCTAAACTCGTTATTGTAATTGATGCCTTAGCTTCAAGAAGCATAGAAAGAATTAGTAGTACCGTACAAATATCAGACACAGGAATTGTTCCAGGAGCAGGAGTGGGAAATACAAGAAGTGAGATTAGTCAGAAAACGCTTGGAATTCCTGTGGTAGCGATTGGAATACCTACAGTCGTGGAAACAGCGGTTTTAGTTAATGATAGTTTAGATTTGTTAATTCAAAAGTTACAAGATGAGGCAGAATCAAATGATTATCTAAATAAACTAAAAGAGGAGAATAATTACGAAGAAATAAAACAAGCGCTATTACCTCAAGATTATAATTTAATTGTTACACCTAAGGAAATTGATGATTTAATCGAGAATATGAAAGATATTGTAGCACAGGGGATTAATCAAAGCCTATAAATAATTATGATGGAATAAATGATGAGGCTAAATATATAATGTCGGAAAATTTTAAAAAATGTTGCAAAAAAAGGAGAGATAATATATAATCAAAATATAGGAATATAAATAGTAAAGGGAGAGGGTTTATATGAGCGAAAAAGAAAAGAAAGAAAATGAAGTAAAAGGAGCAACTGAAACAAAAAAAGAGGAAAAAGTGTCAAAAGAAGTTAAAGAAGAAAAAGCAAAAGAACCAAAGAAAACAGAAGATAAAAAAGTAGAAAAACCAGTAGAGAATACAAAAAAGATTGAAACTAAGCAGGAAGAAAAAAAGGAAGGCAAAAAAGCAGAGGATACAGAAACAAAGACAAACAAAGTAGAAGAGAAAAAAGAAGAACAGAAAAAATTTGAAGTAAAAACAAATCAAAAGAAAAAAACAGCAAGTAAAAAGACTCATTGGGTTGCAACTACTATAACGATAATAGCTGTATTGGCTGTGGCAGCATTGCTAACATATATGATAGTTACTTCAAGTGATCCAAAGAAAACAGTAGATGGATTTTTAACAAATTTAAAGGCAGGAGATTTTGCAAAAGCACAGGAATTTGTTAGCGGAGATGAAGATTTACTAAGTGATGAAGAATTTGATGATGAAACAAAAGCATTACTTTTTGATAAATTATCTTGGAAAGTTACAAAAGTAACAAAGGAAGACAGTGAAGCAACTGTTGAAGTAGAAGTGACAAATAAAAATTTTGATACAATTATATCAAATTGTATGAAGAAATTATTAGAAGATTTTAAAGCTATTTTAAATGGTGCTTCAGTAGAACAAAATATGGACAAATATTTTACGGAAGAACTAAAAAATGAACAAGTGGAAACAACAACAGTTACAAAAACAATACAACTTGTAAAAGAAGATAAGACATGGAAAGTCGTATCAAATGATGAATTAGTAGATGCCTTGTTACCAGGATTACAAGAATCTATTAATGAATTAAACTAAAA
>USQP01000080.1 GCA_900556945.1 uncultured Clostridium sp. | reverse complement strand
ATAAGAGACAGAAATAGTATTGTTGCTATTAAATAATCTTTATATTTTTTCATATTTTATTAGTTTTTATCCTTCCATTTACTTGTTTTTTTATTGTATACTTCTTGCTTGTTTTAACATGATATCTCCAAATACAGCATAACCTTCTTGCGGGTTGTTTACTAACACATGTGTTATTGCTCCGATAAACTTTCCATTTTGTATAATAGGAGACCCTGACATTCCCTGAATAATCCCTCCTGTTTTTTCCAGTAGCTTTTCGTCTGTTACTCTAATTTGCATACTTTTATTATCATAATTATTCTCTTTATATATTTTTTGTATTTCTATTTCATATTCTTGTGGTTTTTGATTATCTAAACTACACAAAATAATAGCCTTTCCTGTTTGAATTTCGTCTCTTGATGCCACTTCCATTTCTTTTGATGTATCAATATTTAAACTAGACAAATTATCCACTTTCCCGTAAACTCCAAATTTACTATTTTTACTAATTGTTCCTATATTTTGTTGATTTTCTATGGTTCCTTGTATTTTTCCTGGTTCTCCACTTTCTCCTTTTGTTATATTTAAGACTCTAGTTGTTACAAATTCACCGGAGGCGATATTGATTAATTCATTGGTGTCGATATCTGTTATTCCATGACCCAATGCTCCGAATGTTTTTGTTGATGGCTCATAAAAAGTGACTGTACCCACTCCTGCAGCACTATCCCTTACCCATAATCCTAATTTATATTCGTGACTTCTTGTTTCTACTGGTGTTATACTACATTCTTTCGTGTTTTCATCATGTATAAATTTTATTTGAATATCTTTTCCTTGTGATGAATTTACTGTTTCTACCAATTCCTCCGTTGAATTAATTTCCGTTTCATTTACTTTTATAATGGTATCTCCTTCTTCTATCCCACTATTTTCATATGGTTTATATTTTTTATTGTCACTACCTTCTATTTCAGACATACCAACAACCAATACTCCACTTGTATATAATTTTACTCCTGCTATATTTCCTACTGGAATTACTGTGGTTTTTGGTAGAACACTTACATCTACATCTTTTAGAGAAATATTGTTAAATAAACTAACTCTTAGAGTTGACTTTCCTACTGCATCACTTACTGTATTTCCACTATTTGATGATACCTCAATTGTTTCTTGATTTTCATCTTTTATTGTTATACCTAATAATGTTCGCATAGAAATAGGTTCTCCTTCAAATACTACTAGTTCATCTGGAATTGTCTCTATTACTAGTGTATAACTATATAAAATTGACAAAAGAAACACTAATAATAGCATTTTTAAGATTTTTTTCATAAAATTTCTCCTTAAAATTTGCTATTATTAGTATTAACTTTTTTTATTTTTCTATACATTTTTATTTAATATTCTTATTCTATCAAGTCTTCTTGGACATCTTCTAAAAAGTTTGTTACTCGATACATTCCATATCTTTCTCTTCCTAATGCAGTATAATAAATTTGTGCTAATCTATATTCTGAAGTTCCGCTTCCTTTACTTGCTAAATTCTTTACATATTTAGAAACACTTTCTCCTTTATTACTTCCATTAGCATTTATAATTGAATTATAAGAAGCAAACTCTGCTTTTGGATAATAATAGATTGTTTTTGCTATCTTCGATTCATCGGTCCCATATGTAGCTGTTGCTGTCCTTCTTTCAAAATCACTATTCAGTATTCCTGTAGCATTTTGACTAGTCAAGTCATGTCCACTTAACAAATCTGAATCCGTTATTTTATAATATGTATTTAAATGATTATCCAAAATATAAATAGAATCTTCTGATACATAGTCTTCATTATTATTATTTGAAGCAATAGAATGCCCATTATAAATTTTTCCACCGATATTTAATCCTTGAAGAAATGTAATCATTGAAATATTCTGTGTTATTTGTTCCCATTCATAATCTTGTAACTTAGGCATTTGAAAATTTACTTCTGAAGTCGATACTTTGTTATAGTTTGCTATTGCAACCATTAAATTGCTTTCTATTGAATTTTTTATAACTTGTAATTTATGTGCATTAAAATTCGAATTAGCGTCTTCAATATAAGTTCCTGATGTATGAAAAAGCTCTTCAAATATTTTATCATAGTTATAATATGGATTATCTTCATAATCCTCATATTTTTTACCATTGCTATCCACAGCGCTCGAAACTGTCAAGTCTTTTAATGTATCGTTTTCTGCTATAAATTTTTTAAAATTATATGCATCTTCATAATACTTTATAGCACTTGTATTATTTTTTATATTATCTATAGATATTTCACTTTGTTTATATTTAACATCATTTATTATGGTAAATACTTCATTTTGACTTGCATAATATTTAACTCCATTAACCTTTTTATACAAATATTTATTAATACTTCCCGCTAAATTTCTATCTTCTAATAAAATTATTTTTCCATCAGAAGAAGTAGGTGTAGCATTTGGTTCATATACATATTGTTTTAAATTTTCTATTGACTCTTCTTTCGGAATTTCTACTCCTCTATAAGTATAATTACCACTTGAATTTTTGTCCACACCTGTTAATAAATAACCTGACTTATTAACATTTTTTCCGGTCAACGGTTCCTTGTATTGTAATATAGCTATCTAAAGAATATGTTATAACAAAATCACTATTACTATTTGGCTTATATCGACAGCTATAATATATATATGGTTTTAATCCATATATTTTTTCACCATTTTGGTAACTTGCATTTTCATCAAACTGATCATTTACATCTAATGTATTATCATAGGCTGAATAAATATAATAACCATCGTAAAGTGTATACACAATTGCTGGTACATAATTTTGTAATACATCTTTTCCATAGCCTGTCATATTAAAATGGCTCGCTAATGAATTATAAAAAGTATTAACTGACGCTTTTATATCACGCATTTTGGAGTTGGCCAAATCTGACGTACTACTATTAGACATATTTAATTGAAAGGCTTTTATCGCATCATATGTAGCATTTTGCAATTTAGAATCATATTGTGTCTGCAATTGTAGCGTTTTAATTTGACTTTGTGAATATGAACTTAAAATAATACTCATTGGTAGTATAATAATAATTGCTATGACCGCTAATCCTTGTAATTTCATTTTCGTACCTTTCCTTCATTTGTTAGTTAAATAGCTTGCAATATTACATTACAAGCTATCCTCCTTTATTATTTATTATTTTCCGTTTGCAGTAACTACTCCTGCATGTTCTGCAGCAATTGTATAAGAATCATTTCCCGTTACTGTATAAAAGAAATTCTTTAATTGCTGTGAAATTGTTTGATTTGTATTTTTTACACTAGCTGAAACAATATCTCCCTCTTTACAATAATATGCTTTATTATCACTATTAAGGGCATCTTCAATTTGTGAAGTATAAACGGAATAATATACACTTTCGCCTATTTTATCCGCCGATGCTTGAGAAACTTTCTTTCCTAAATTTTCATCTTTCACTTGTACTTCCATCTCTACATTATAAGTATTACCCGTTGAGGTTATTGTTTCTAGAAATTTATCATAGTTAGCTTTTGTAATTTTACCTGTTGATCTTACTGTATCAACAAATTCTGTAGTAGCTGTTTCCACTGTTAATTGTGCTACATCATCTGTCCTATCTGACATTGTCATTAGTGGAAATACAAACATTAATACAGCTGCTAATGCTATTGCAATTATTGTTATTAAAGTATCACTCATTTTTATCCTCCTTTATTTGTATAATACTTACAACATAAAATTTAAAGTATTTATAATTATAACAAACTAAACTCATAGGTTATTACCCTTTTTTCTGTTTTATTGACATCTTCTACCTCAGTTGTTCCATTAAGATCTTCTATATAATAAGTTCCTAATGATTCTTTTATTTTATAACTTGTTTCTTTGCTTGTAAGATAGTCATACAAACAAATATCATTCGGTTCAATTTTAAATTCACTTATATAATCACTTTTACTTTTTCCTTCTTCATATTCAAAATCGCCATAAATAATTCCATTTAAAAATTGTCTACTTGCTAAATCATTTGAAAGTGATTGATTAGCTAAATCTAAAGTTATTATTGGCTTTTTCTCATTTAATCCTGTTTCAACATTCTTTACATATTGTTTAAATAAATAATAATCACTATCTGGAAATTTAAATACGATTTTATAATTTTCTTTGTATGCTCTATATATAGCTGGAATTATTGTTTCTTTTCCTACATATCTACTTGTATCATTTTCCTCTGAACGATAGTAAAATCTTGAATCATCCTCTATTGTTAATGATTCTCTGTCAGAATATGTTAAGACAAGATCGATTGATTCTCTTGCTTGTGAAAAGGCTAAGATAGCTATGGAAAGACCTATAACAAATAATAAAACTGATCCAGCCATTTTTAATGCATCTGCTATGTTATCTTCCATAGTATCTCCCCCTTTAAATTATCTTTCTATTTTTGTGTATATGTAATATTATCTACACGTCCTGCTGTGTTATAAGATAGTGTAACTGTGTATTTCTTAGTCGTTGAAATACTACTTGTACTTGGATTTGTACTATTATTAACTTTAACATCAGGATTATTATCGTCTGCATTACTTGCTATAACTTCATTTACTAATGATTTTACAACCGATCCATCTTGATCTCCCTCATACTTTAAAAATTTATTGTTAAATGCTGTTATTTCAGCTTGTGACATTCCACTATTATTTACAGTGTCCTGTGCTTGGTTAAATATCATAATTCCTAATGATATTAATAGTATAGCTAATAATATAGCTCCTGCAATAATTAATGCCTTTGATGCGTTCTCCATAAAAAATTCCTCCTTTGTTTTTATTTATATATATTTTTTACTAGTTTTTCCTAGCAAATTTAATAACTAAATTTTACTGTGTCGTTTGTTCAAATAACATATATTTTATTTTATTAGTTTTTTCATGATATTGAACTTCCATACACCTGTCTCTTATACACATCTGACGCTGCCGACGAAGCTAGAAGTGTA
>USQP01000079.1 GCA_900556945.1 uncultured Clostridium sp. | reverse complement strand
CTTCGTCGGCAGCGTCAGATGTGTATAAGAGACAGCCTCTATACTTTGCTATCATACATTATCTAGCATAAAATTTCAAGTTTTTATAAAGTATTTTTATAAAAAACAATACAGGCTGTATTGTTTACAGCCTGTAATTCTATTTTTCTTATTTTAAGTTCTTGACTCTACAATTAATTTGATACCAGTTCTATCTTCGCCTTCTACTTCTACTTCAGCAAATGCTGGTATACAAACTAAATCTACTCCTGATGGTGCTACGAATCCTCTTGCTATTGCTACAGCCTTTACTGCTTGATTTAGCGCTCCTGCTCCAATTGCTTGCATTTCTGCTTTGTTTGATTCTTTTACCAATCCAGCAATTGCTCCTGCTACTGAATTTGGGTTTGATTTTGATGAAATTTTTAAAATTTCCATTTTCTTTTGCCTCCTATAATTTTTATTTTTTTTGTTGCAACTTTTACGTTTTTTATTTTACATTATTTGGAAATGATTGTAAAGTGTTTCTTGGAAATTTTTAGGAAATTTCATCGCAATTAAAAGCATTTTTCGACAAACTAAAAAGATAAAAGTTTTACGTTAAATGGCGTTCATTCTTATTTTAAATTCACTCTTTTTATTTCTTTTACTTTGTTGGTTTTGTCATCTACTTCAAAAATCACTCCATTGAAAATACATTCACCTGTTGCAATTTTATACCTTTCTGGAAGTGTTGTTTCAAATCTTTTTATAGAAGCTTCCACATCCATTCCTATCACTGATTTTTTAGGTCCAGTCATTCCTATGTCTGTTATATATGCGGTTCCTTTTTCTAAAATTGTTTCATCTGCTGTTTGTACATGGGTATGTGTTCCAAAAATGGCTGTAACTTTTCCATCTAAGAAATAGCCTAAAGCAATTTTTTCTGCAGTAGCTTCTGCATGGAAATCTACCATAATAATATCAACTCGATTTTTTATTTCTTCTACAATTTCCTTTACTACTATAAATGGATTTTCTGAGAGTACATTTATATCCACTCTACCAATTAAGTTTATAACTGCTATTTTTTTATTTTTGCAGGTATAAATGTTATATCCTTTTCCTACTACACCTTTTGGATAATTAGCCGGCCTAATTAATTTTGGATGATCAATAAATTTGAATACATCTTTCTTTCCCCACGTATGGTTTCCCATTGTAATTACATCTACTTTTGTTTCCAATATATCATGGAAATTCTTTTCTGTTATTCCCATACCTTCTGCTGAGTTTTCTCCATTTACTATGACAAAATCTATCTTTTCTTGTTCTCTTATTTTAGATAATTCTGTTCTTAATTTTTTAATTCCTGCAGAACCAATTAAATCTCCAACTGCTAATATTTTCATAATTTTGCTGTCCTTCTTTCTATTTTTTCTATATCATACTATATATTTTAAAATTTATCAAATAATATTTTACATAATTGATTTTTTATTTTGTTTTTGGTATAATAAATATATGCCAGATAATGGTAAATCTATTTGAGGAGGAATTTTCCATGAAATTGGGAAACCTTATTCAAGAATCTGGATTCGTAGCCAAGGATTTTCCACGGCTTTCAGAAATCCAGGTAAATTTGTTAGATCGTAAAAATAGAACAATCCAAACAGACCTGCATTTTGAGAAGGAGATTTTTGATAAATTTCCAAATTCAAAACGTAAGTTTAGGGAATTTCTCGAAAATGAAAAAAAAGAGCTATTGCCAGAATGTATAAAAGGCCGGCTTACAGATGATGCCCTTGTTTTATACTGGCCTGGTGGAACTCAATTCTTTTTACGATGTTAAACATTTAGAGTCCGCCCATGGCGGGCAAACAAAAAGACTACCTCCTAAAGGTAGTCTTTTCTATTACTATTTGGCATAATCTACTACTCTAGTCTCTCTTATAATATTTACTTTAATTTGACCAGGGTAATCCATTTCGTTTTCTACTCTTTTTGCAACATCTCTTGCTAGTATTGTCATTTGATCATCTGTTATTTTGTCTGGTTTTACAAGTATTCTAACTTCACGGCCAGCTTGTATAGCAAAAGATTTCTCGACTCCATCAAAAGAATCTGCTATCTCTTCAAGATTTTGTAATCTCTTGATATATGCTTCTAATGTTTCTCTTCTTGCTCCAGGTCTCGATGCTGAAATCGCATCAGCTGCCTGAATTAATACAGCTTCTAAAGTTTGTGGCTCTACATCTCCATGATGTGCTTCTACCGCATTGATTACAAGTGGATTCTCTTTATATTTCTTAAGTACTTCCACTCCGATTTCAACATGTGTTCCTTCCATATCATGATCTAATGCTTTACCAATATCATGTAAGAGTCCTGCTCTCCTAGCAAGCTTTGGATTTAATCCCAATTCTTCTGCCATGATTCTTGCTAAGTTTGAAACTTCAATTGAATGATTTAATACATTTTGTCCATAACTTGTCCTGTATTTTAATTTTCCGATTAATTTTACTAAATCTGGATGAAGTCCAATGACTCCTGTTTCAATAACAGCTCTCTCTCCTTCTTCTTTAATGGTATTTTCAACTTCTTCTTTTGCTTTTTCAACCATTTCTTCAATCTTAGCTGGATGAATTCTTCCATCATCAATTAATTTTTCTAGAGCTATTTTAGCAACTTCTCTTCTTAATGGGTCAAATCCTGATAACACGACTGCTTCTGGTGTATCATCTATTATTAAGTCAATTCCTGTTAATGTTTCTAAGGCTTTTATGTTCCTTCCTTCTCTACCTATGATCCTTCCTTTCATTTCATCATTTGGAAGTGAAACGATAGATACTGTTGTTTCTTGAGAATGATCAGCTGCGCATTTTTGTACAGCATAACACAACATTTCTTTTGCATTTTTCGTAACTGCCTCTCTTGTTTTTTGTTCTTGTTCTCTAATTAGCGCTGCTTTTTCAGCTGTTAATTCTTTTTCCATTTCTGATAAAAGTTTCTTCTTTGCCTCTTCTTTCGATAATGCCGCAATCTTTTGAAGTTCAACCATTTCTTGTTCATGTAATTTCTCAAGTTCTTGTTTTTGCTCTTCTATATTTTGTAATTCTTTGTCTAATTCTCTTTCTCTCTTTTCAAAATTTTCTGAACGTCTTTCCAAATTTTCTTCTTTCTGAATTAATCTTGTTTCTTGTTTTTGTACTTCGCCCCTTCTTTCTTTAATCTCTTGATCTAATTCTTTACGACTAGCCATAATTTCTTCTTTGGCCTTAAAAATTTCTTCCTTCTTTAGATTTTCAGCTTCTTTTTTGGCTGAATCTAATACTCTTTTTGCTTCATTCTCTGCACCTTGAATTTTAGACTCTGCAACTTTTTTTCTGTATGCCATTCCGATTGGTATACCAATTGCAAGTGAGATTAAGACAGCGGCGATAATGATTAAAATATTCATAATCATACACCTCTTTCTTATTTAATTTTCAATGTTCGAATAAAATATATATATCTGTTTTAAATCTTTAAATATATTTTTTCCTACCTATTCTATTTTAACTTTATTATCGCAAACTGTCAAGTATTTTCACAAACTTCAATATTATTTCCATCAGAAGTTATTTTTATCGTTCCCATTTCATCTGTTCGATAAATTTGTGCATTCACGTTTTTTAATCTTTCCATTACTTTTTCTTTTGGTAAACCATAATTGTTATTTTTTCCAACCATAATTACTGCATAATTTGGTCTTACTTGATTTAAAAAACTTTCTGAACTGCTTGTATTAGAGCCATGATGTCCTACTTTTAAGACATCTGTTTTAGGCCAAGCAATTGTTTTTTCATTTTCCTCTTCACTATCTCCCATAAACAGAAAACTATTATTTCCATATTCCAATCTAATAACAATAGAGGAAAGGTTTAAATTATTCTTATTTAGAATGGAGTCTGTCATCACTTGACAATTAGCATTTCCTATTTTAAAGGTATCTCCCTTGTTCGGTGCAGTAATACTTAAGTTTTTATTCCCTATAGCATCCAATACATCTTCAAAAGTTTTCGTATTTGTTTGTATCTTTGGCATAAATATGTTTTCAATTTCAATGTCACTATTAACTACATCATCTAATCCTCCGATATGATCTTCATGTGGATGTGTACCAATTACATAGTTTAATTTTGTAATTCCTTTTTCTTTTATAAAATTAACGATATCTTGTCCATCCTCGTTATTTCCTGCATCAATCAATATTGCCTCATCTTTATTGATTACTAGTATACTATCTGCCTGCCCAACATCGATAAAATATACCGACAATTCTTCTGCCATAATGGTTTCATTCGTAGCTTTTGTTATATCTGAATTTTCTGCCGTAGTATTGACTTCTAATTCATTCATAAAATTAGTAATTGCATTATCCTTAATTCCTAATAAAGCTAATAATAGTATAATTGTTAAACTAATTCCTGTTGCTACTATTTTGTTATTTTTCTTACTTCTTCTTTTTCTCATTTGTTTCCTTCTCCCCTATTTCCATAAATGATTCATTTTCTGTTTGATTCTATTCTCTACTTTCTTTGTTTCTGCCTTATCCATTAAAAATTTTCCATTAATTTTTTTCAATATGTCACCTGTTTTGACTCCTTTTGGCAATTCTTCTTTTTTTAAATTTATTATTTCTTGTGTTTTCCTATTTTCTAAAACTACTATATCCTCTTCCAATCGATCTATTGTAAACTCTTCTATGGCATTAAATTTTTTCGCTAATTCTATTTCTTCTTCTGATATTTCACAATTTTTTATAGTTATATCGTTATCTTGCATCTTATTTTCTAAATCTTTTTCTATTTCGTTTTCTAAATCTTCAAAAAAATTCAATTTTTCCTCCTTCTTTTTACCTTTATACTACTTAAATTAATATCATAAATTCTATGAATTTTCAACTGTTGTTATTTGTTTAATCTTTCTCAGAAATGGAAAAAAGAAATAATAAAAAATAAGAAAACGTTAATTTACCCTAACGTTTCCTCATTCTTATTGTTTCGCTAATATAGCTTTTTCATTATTTATTGTTTTCAACTGTAATTGTTAATAATTCATTTAAT
>USQP01000078.1 GCA_900556945.1 uncultured Clostridium sp. | reverse complement strand
ACTACGCGTCTCGTGGGCTCGGAGATGTGTATAAGAGACAGCATACATACAATATAAAAAGATAAAGGAGGTTAATATGTATAGAGGAAAAGATAAAATAGAATATGCTATTTACTATGCTACAAAGGCACATAAAAATCAAAGAAGAAAAATAGAAGATGTGGATATGATTTTTCATCCATTTACTGTAGGAATGATATTAGAAAGAAATGGATGTGATGAAGATATAGTAGCAGCCGGAATTTTACATGATGTTGTAGAAGATACGAATCATTCTTTTGAAGATATAGAAAGAGAGTTTGGAAAAAAGGTTAGAGAATATGTATATGATGCGTCAGAACCGGATAAGTCATTAGAATGGGAAGAAAGAAAGAAACATACAATAATGCATATAAAAAAGGCACCACTAGCTTCTAAATTAATTGTTGCATGTGATAAAATAAATAATTTAGAAGATTTATCAGATTCTATAGAATTATATGGGGAAGAAAAAGCATGGAATTCATTAAAAAGGAATAAACATAAACAAAGATGGTATTATACAAGTGTATATGAAAGTTGTATTGAAGGTGTTAATAAGGAACATCCTATTTTTAAAAGATACAAGAGGATTTTAGAAAAATTATTTAATTATGATTAATTATATGAAGGAGTGAAAGAAAAATAATAAAATACATTTTTTAAAATAGGAGTGAAAAATGATACCAGAATTTTTGAAGGTAAAATTAAAAACACAATATGGAGAAGAAATAACTAAAAAAATAATAGAAGGATATCACAAGGAAAGAAAGGTAACATTTCGAGTAAATACCTTAAAAAGCAATTCAGAAAAAATAGAAAGAGAGCTTATAAAGAATGGAATAGACTATGAAAGGGTTTCTTGGAACAAAGAGGCATTTATCATTAATAGTGTAAGAGAAAAAGAAATTCAACATTTAGAAATTTATGAAAAGGGAGAAATTTATTTACAAAGTCTATCTTCTATGTTACCTCCAATTATACTAGAACCAAAAGAAGGAACAGATATTTTAGATATGGCAGCAGCACCTGGAGGCAAGACGACACAAATTGCATCATTGGTAAATAATAAAGCAAGCATCACAGCTTGTGAGATGAATAGAATTCGAGCAGAACGTTTAAAATATAATATAGAAAAGCAGGGAGCGACTTGCGTATATGTTATGACAACAGATGCGAGAAAGATTGATAACTTCTTTTTGTTTGATAACATTTTATTGGATGCTCCATGTAGTGGTAGTGGAACCTTAGAAGTTAATAATCAGAATTTAGAAAGGACATTTACAGAAAAATTAATTAAAAAATCAACTTCATCACAGTTAGCTTTACTAAGAAAAGCAATCAATATATTAAAGCCAGGAAAGGAAATGGTATATTCAACTTGTTCCATTTTACAAGAAGAAAATGAAGAAATAGTGAGTAAAGTGTTATCAAGTGTAAATGCTGAAATCGTTCCAATTGAATTTTTTGGAGAAAAAAATTTTCCATTTCTTCCAACCAGCTTAGAAGGAACTTTGTGCGTACGACCGAATGAATTATATGAAGGATTTTTTATTGCAAAAATAAGAAAAAACAGTTGAATGAAAAATGTGATAAGAGGACATTCTATAAAAAAAGGATATCCTCTTATATTTTACAAATATTTCTTTAAAGTTTCAATACTATCTTCTTGCATAACAACAAAATCGTTTAAAATATTTTTTACATCGGGAGCTATATCAGTATTTTGATTCATTAAACGCCTACCTTCTATAATTCCCATATTCGTACCTTGCATCAATAATTCTGAAAGTTTGGAATTACTATCGTCTGCCATTGTTTTCATTTGGATTCCATACCAAGTCATCATTTTATTCATAGTATTAGTTTCATGAGGCTCTTTACTACTGTAGTTAGCATACAAATCATTTACCCTTTGAGAAATTTTTTTATATTTGTTATATTCCGTATCTAAAACTCCTTTAAATTTACTATCTGAAACTTTATCCGATACAAAAGAAATAGCATCCATGCCCATAGTAGCACCTTTATTAACTTCATCTAAGATATTCAAATTCTGATTTTCCATAAAACACTCCATTCTAGGTAATCATTTACCGTTTATTTATAAATCTAACTAGATTTATTATGCACCAAAAAACAAAGAAATATAATCATTGTTAAAAATAATTTTATATGCTATAATATAAAAATAAAATTAATTAGTAATAAAATGAGAGGATTAAATATGCAAGTAATGATTGGATTGCTCATCCCTTTTTTAGGAACAACATTAGGAGCAGCAACTGTATTTTTAATGAGAAATGAAATGAATAAAAAAGTGGAAAAAATATTGTTAGGTTTTGCTTCTGGGGTAATGATTGCAGCGGCTATATGGTCGTTAATTATTCCTTCTATAGATATGGCGGAGGAACAAGGAAAAGTAGCTTGGATTCCAGCTGCTATAGGATTTTTACTTGGAATGATATTTTTATTAATTTTAGATCATTTAATTCCCCATTTACACTTAGAAAGTGACAAACCAGAAGGAATTAAATCTAAATTAAAAAAGACAACAATGATGGTATTTGCTGTAACACTTCACAATATACCAGAAGGAATGGCAGTTGGAGTTACATTTGCAGGAGCTATTCTTGGAAATACAGGAATAACAATAGCTGGAGCAATGGCTCTAGCTATCGGAATTGCCATACAGAACTTTCCAGAAGGTGCTATTATTTCTATGCCATTAAAAAGTGAGGGAATGTCAAAGTCAAAAGCATTTTTATATGGCACTTTATCTGGAATCGTAGAACCAATAGGAGCGATTATTACAATATTACTTACCAATACAGTGATTCCAGTACTTCCTTATTTATTATCATTTGCAGCGGGAGCGATGATTTATGTGGTGGTAGAAGAGTTAATACCAGAATCCCAGGCAGGAGAACATTCGAATATTGGAACAATAGGAGTAGCAATAGGATTTGTCATTATGATGATTTTAGATGTGTCTTTAGGTTAAAAAGTGAAAAGTAAAATTTGTATGGAAAAATAAAAGTCTGTATGATATAATCTTCATATAAAATGATGGAAGTGGAGGTATAAAAAATGAGGAAAGAAAAAGAATTAAAAATAAGACAATGTGTAAAATGTGGAGCTATCATAAAAGTTTTAGAGGACTGTAAATGTGGAGGATGTGGAATTCAATGCTGTGGAGAAAAAATGAGAGAGCTAATTCCAAATTCGGTAGATGCTGCAATTGAAAAACATGTTCCAACTTATGAAGTAAAAGACGGAAAAATACATATTAAAGTTAATCATGTGATGGAAGAAGAACATTATATTGAATGGATTAGTATAGTATTTGGAGATAAAGAATGTACGACATATTTAGAACCAGGAAAAGATGCGAAGGCACATTGTAAATATGTACCAGGAGCTACAATTTATGCTTATTGTAACAAGCATGGATTATGGAAAATAGAGGTGGAATAGCGAAAACTAAATAAAAGAATAAAAAGATGGCAAAAAGCAATCTCAATTTTTTGATTACTTTTTGCTATTTTTTTGTTGATTTTTGCCACTTAAAAATTTTAGAATTTATTGATATTTAACAAAAACTTTTAAAATAAACTAAATATATTGCTTTTTTACTTGACAAAAGCAAGAAAGGAAAGTATAATGTTAACCAAGGTTAACAAAAGGAGGGATTAGATGATATCTAGTTCTTTAGAAGAATATTTAAAAACAATTTATGTCCTAAAAAAACAAGGACAAGATATAAAGGTTACAACCATTGCTAATAAAATGAATTGTACCAAACCTAGTGTAAACAAAGCCATTAAAAATTTAAAAACAAGCGGTATGCTAAATTATGAAGCATATGGTGATATCGAGCTAACAGATAAAGGAGAAGAATTAGCTAAAAAAGTTTTAGAAGCTTATGATATTGTTTATGTATTTTTAACAGAAATTCTTGAACTTCCAAAAGAAGAAGCGGAAGAAGAAGCAGTTAAGTTAAAATCTATCATGGATGATAAGACTTTAAATGAACTCACTAAATATGTTCATAAAATATTAGGTGTGTATCATTTGGATTGCAATTATGATATCAATGAGGAAAAGTGTAGATGCTGTAATCGAAAGATATTAAAAATAAAAAGAGAGGAAAAGATTCATGAGTAAAAAGTTGTTAGAAATAAAAGATTTATATGTCAATGCAGAAGAAAAAGAAATTCTAAAAGGAATCAATTTAAATATTAATAAGGGAGAAATTCATGTCATAATGGGACCAAATGGTTCTGGGAAAACAACTACTGCAAATGCTATTTTAAATAATCCTGTTTATCATAAAACAAAAGGAACAATTGAATTTGAGGAAGAGGATATTACAAATTCTAAAACAGATGAAATTGCAAGAAAAGGAATTTTTATGTCTTTCCAATTACCAGAAGAAATTCCAGGCGTTTCGGTGACGAATTTCTTAAAATATGCAAAAAATAAAATGACTGGAAAGCCAGTAAAGATATTTGAATTTAAAGACGAATTAAAAAAATATATGGAAGAATTAAATATGAATCCCAAAAATATGGAAAGAAGTTTAAATGTTGGCTTTTCAGGAGGAGAAAAAAAGAAAAACGAAATCTTACAAATGCTTGTGCTAAATCCTAAACTTGCCATTTTAGATGAAACAGATTCTGGGCTAGATGTCGATGCGATAAAAACTGTATCAAAAGGAATTGAAATGTTTAAAAATAATGAGAATGCAGTACTTATTATTACCCATAACACTAAGATTTTACATAGTTTAAAAGTAGATTATGTACATATTTTAGTAGATGGAAGAATTGTAAAGACGGGAACCCAGGAACTAGCAAGAGAGATTGAAGAGAACGGGTATGCTAAATATAAATAAAAATGGCAATTGAAAAATTTAATTGCCAAATCGTGACAAGATTGATTATTTAGAAAGTTGTTCTAATTCTTTTTCTATGTCATTTAATGTATGACGTATTAACATAAAATGAGTGATTTTTCAATTTCGAAAGGAATATATCTGTCTCTTATACACATCTGACGCTGCCGACGAAGCTAGAAGTGTAGA
>USQP01000077.1 GCA_900556945.1 uncultured Clostridium sp. | reverse complement strand
GCTCGGAGATGTGTATAAGAGACAGATTCTATCTGGGAGGAATAAATATGAAAAATCTTGAGACAAAAAATTTAAAAATCAGAAAATTTAAAATGGAGGATGCAGAAGATATTTATCATAATTTAGCTACGATAAAAAAGTTAAAAAATTGTTCTAGCTATAACATTCATAAAAATATTTATGAAACAACTGCTATGATATCATCTTTTATAAAGGAATATGAGCTTGGTGAAATTGCTTTAGCAATAGAAGAAAAGTCAACTTCTAGCGTAATTGGTTATATTAGAGCTTTAGAAATTTCTCTGTTGAATAAACACTGTAATATCAATTTTGGAATTACTCTTTCTAAAACTGATACTGGATTTATGGAAGAAGCCTTAAAAGCTGTATTTAATTACTTATTTATGGAAATGAATTTTAATATTATCATTTCAAAATTTTATGATAGTAATTCTGAATTAACTAAAATAAAAAGTAAAATTTTAGAAAATATCGGAATGAAAAAAGATGCTGTTCTACGTAATCGCAAAATAAATGAAAAAACAGGAAATCCTGAAAATTTAATTGTTTATTCTATTATGAAAAATGAAATTTAGTAAATGCTGTTAATTTTAAGTTAACAGCATTTTACTTTTCATTATATAATCATTTTTTACTTTAAAAAAGTTATTAATTTTCTTTTTATTTCTTCACTAGAGTCTAAGCTTAAAATTTCTTTAGCTAACCTTTGACACTCTTGAAGCTCTAATTTTCTTATTAACTTTCTTGCTGGTAAAATCTTATTCGCATTCATAGAAAATTCATCTAATCCTAGCCCTACTAATAGTGGAATAAATAGAGGATCTCCTGCTGCTTCTCCACACATTCCACATAAAATGTGATTTTTATGAGCACCATCTATAGCAGATTTGATTAAACGTATTACAGCAGGATGAAAATGACTATATAAATTTGCAACTTTTTCATTTCCCCTTTCCACTGCTAAGGTATATTGTGTTAAATCATTTGTTCCAATGCTAAAAAAGTCACATTCTTTTGCCAGTGTTTCTGACATTAATGCTGCTGATGGTATTTCTATCATAATGCCGATTTCTATTTTTTCATTAAATGAAATCTGCTTTATTTCTAATTCTTCTTTTACTTCTTGAATTATTTTTTTAGCTGCTCTTAACTCTTCTATAGAAGAAATCATTGGTAACATAATAGCTAAATTTCCATAAATACTTGCTCCTAAAATTGCTCTTAACTGGACTTTAAATAAAGGTATATTGTCTAAAAAAATTCTAATTGCTCTATAACCTAGAAAAGGATTTTCTTCTTTTGGTAATTTCATATATTTTAAATCTTTGTCTCCGCCAATATCTAGCGTTCTAATAATTATTTTTTTATTTTGAAGCTTTTCTGCCACTTTCTTATATGCTTCAAATTGTTCTTGCTCGGTTGGAAAGTCTTCAGCATTCATATAAAGAAATTCACTTCTTAATAATCCGAACTCCTTCTGCTGTATTTTCAATTACAATCTCAGTATCTTGCGGACCACCAATATTAGCTAAAAGTTCGACATGATGTCCGTCTTTTGTTTCTGATAGTTGATTTTTATAGGTTTCTAGTTGTTCTTTTTCTTGCTTTGAATTTTCTTTTATTCCTTCTAATTTTTTGCAATCTTCTTCAGAAGGATTAATAAAAATTTCTCCCGTTATTCCATTCATTGCAAGAAAATCATTTTCTTTTATTCGTTGTGTAACCTGCTTAATTCCTACAATTGCTGGAATCTCATGAGTTCTTGCCATAATTGCCATATGAGAATTCATTCCACCTACTTCAGTAACAATTCCTGCCATATTCTTTAAATTCAATTTAGCCGTATCAGATGTTGTTAACTCCTTTGTAACAAGAATTGTATTCTTCGGTAATTGTGATAGATTAACCTCTTTTTTATGAAGTATTTTAGATAATATCTTTTTTTTCATATCTGCTATATCTGTACTTCTTGCAGCCATATAAGGATCATCCATTTCTTCAAATATCTTTATCATACTATTAAACCCTATTTCCGTTGCATATGCTGCATTACATTTTTCTTCTTCCATTATTTTTACTGTTTCTTGAATTAATGTAGGATCTTGTAATATTATTAAATAAGCTTGCATAATATCTTTTTCTGTACCGGATAATCTGTTTATTAGTTCCTCTGTTTCTGTTTCTACTGCATGAACAGCCTGATAAAAAATCTCTTTTTCTGCTATTACGTCTTCTATTCGCGTCTTTTCTAATTTGATGTCCTCATTTTTTAAAAGTATTACTTTACCTAGCCCAATCCCATCAGAAACCCCTTTTCCTTTTAGCATGTTTTTCTCCTTCTTTCCCTTGTAGGTAATATTTCTACCTTATTTACTGTTCACCAAACTGGTTTTTAAAAGCTTTCTTTATTTCTTCTAATGCCTTTTCCTCTTTTTCACCATCACATAAAACTTCTAGTTTAGTTTTTGACTTAATTCCTGCTGCCATAAGCATAAGTGGAGATTTTGCATTAATTTTTTTCTCATTCACAAGAAAAAACACATCACATGGATATTTCATTGCTATTTTTGCAATTTCTGTTGCAGGTCTTGCATGAAGACCTGTTTCATTTTCTATCGTAACATTTTCTTTTACCATAATTTTATCTTTTCCTTTCTAATCTACTTATTTCTTTTCCCAAACATTTTTCTTGCATACTGCCATAACTCCTGTTGCTACCGCAGAGCCTGCAACAAGCGCTAAGGTATACCATCCTGCATTCCCTATCAGTGGTAATACAAAGATTCCCCCATGTGGTGCCATCAAAGTACAGCTAAATGCCATTGATAATGCTCCTGATACTGCTGAGCCAACAATACAAGCTGGCAAAACACGAATTGGATCTGCTGAAGCAAATGGTATCGCACCTTCTGAAATAAAAGATAATCCCATAACATAATTTAATAAACCTGCTTGTCTTTCTTTTTGTGGCAATTTCTTAGGAAAAAATGTAGCAAGCAGAGCAATAGCAAGTGGAGCAACCATTCCTCCAATCATAACCGCTGCCATAATTTCATAATGACCTTCTGCCAACATTCCTGTTCCAAAAGTATATGCTGCTTTATTGACTGGTCCTCCTAAATCTACCGACATCATTCCTGCTAGAATTGCTCCTAATATTATTTTATTAACTCCACTCATAGAGAAAAGAAAATTGTTTAATCCCGTATTAATTGCTGCTACAAATGGATTAATTAATAACATTATGATTCCTATTAATAGAATTCCTGCTACTGGATAAATTAAAATGGTTCGAATCCCTTCTAAGCTTTTTGGCATAAAATGAAATATTTTTTTTAAAAATAAAACAACAAAACCACCTAAAAATCCTGCCAGTAGTGCTCCTAAAAACCCTGAACTAACTAACACTTCTTCTGAATTGCTAAAAGAAGTAAAGGTGATTCCTGCTTTAGCAATTGCTCCACCAACAAATCCAACCACTAATCCGTGGTCTATCACCAATACTCATGGCAATATAGCCAGATAGAATAACTAGCATAAAATCAAAAGCAATTCCACCGATTGTCTTAAAAAAAGCTGCTACTGGTGTATTCATTCCAAAATTAGAAGGATTGATAGAATAATCATCTAGTAAAAAAGCAATAGCAATTAAAATTCCTCCCCCTACTACAAATGGTAACATATGAGTAACACCGCTCATTAAATGTTTATAAATACTTCCGGAAATTTCTTTCGCTTTTATTGTTTTTTTCTTCGTCATCTTTATGATGATAGATAGGAATTTTATTCTCTGTATTCATTGCCTTTTCAATTAACTCTTTTGGTTTATGAATCGCCTCTGATACACTAGTTTTAAGAATTCTTTTTCCATCAAATCTTGATAAATCTACATTAACATCCGCTGCCACTAGAATAGTTTTTGCCTTTCTAATTTCCTCTTCTGTCATTACATTCTGAGCTCCTGATTGTCCTTGTGTTTCTACTTTAATTGGAATTCTAAGTTCTTTTCCCATTTGTTCTAAAGCTTCCGCTGCCATATAGGTATGGGCAATTCCGGTTGGACAAGCAGTAATTCCTAATAATTCATATTCCTCTTTTTTCTCTTTTTCTTCTTTTTCCTTTTCTTTTTCAGATTTATCAATAATTTGTAAAAACTCATCTTTTGATTTTGCCTGTAATAATTCCTTTCTAAATTTTTCATCCATTAATAAAGTAGATAAACGACTTAAAACTTCTAAGTGTATATTATCCTTGGTATTTGGTGCTGCAATTAAAAATAATAATTTAACAGGCTTTTCATCTAGAGACTTAAAGTCTACTCCTTCTGGTATTATCATGGCTGCCACTCCTGGAGCTGAAATGCTATCTCCTTTTCCATGAGGGATTGCAATTTCTTCTCCGATTCCTGTCGTTCCCTCTTCTTCTCTTTTCATTACTAATTTCAGATATTCGTCTTGATTCATGATATTTCCGTTTTTGCTCATTAATTCTACTGCTTTTTGGATAATTTCTTCTTTGCTGGAAGCTTGGACATTCAAATCAATAGAATCTTTTTTTATTAAATCTGTAATTTTCATAATTTCCTCCTTATTTTTTATTCTACTTCTAGTACTATACAGTAATTTTCTATAACTTAAATAATTTATCAATTTCCTCTTTCGTTGCTAAAAATATAGAACTCGTCGTTGCTGTAGCTGCAGCTATTCCCATTTTTAATGCTTTTTCATAATTATCAAATAACTGATAACCAGCTACAAATCCTGCTACCATTGAATCTCCTGCTCCTACCGTATTCACCCTTTTTTCTATACTTATTGCTTTCATTTTGTATGAATGACCCTTTTCATCTAGAAATATAGCTCCCATACTCCCCATAGATACCAATACATTTTTAGCTCCTTTTAGCTGTAATCTTTTTGCATACTCTATTGCCTCTTCTTGATTAGAAATTTTAACATTAAAAATTTCTCCTAATTCTTCGTGATTTGGTTTGATTAAAAAAGGATGATATTTCAAAGTTTTTAATAACAAATCTCCTGTTGTATCAACAATAATTTTTACATCTTTTCTTTCTACTTTTTTGCAAATACTTTGATATACATCTTTTTTTATTCCTTTTGGAATACTGCCAGATAATATTAGTA
>USQP01000076.1 GCA_900556945.1 uncultured Clostridium sp. | reverse complement strand
TTACTACGCGTCTCGTGGGCTCGGAGATGTGTATAAGAGACAGAAATAAATCTGATAAATATTTAGAAGAGGTAATTAATTTAGCATCTTTTTCTGATAATTGGTATTCTTCTAGATATCTTTCTTTTCTGCTTTCTGGTAACTCTGGTAGACTATTCTTTATATTTTCGATATATTCCTCTGAAAGCTTAATAGATACTAAATCTGGGTCTGGGAAATAGCGATAATCTTGTGCATCCTCTTTATCTCTCATAGGGAATGTTTTTCCTGATACATCATCCCATCTCAAAGTCTCTTGTTCTATTTTTCCACCCTCTTCAATCACATCTATTTGTCTATCCACTTCATACTCAATGGCTCTTACAATACTTCTAAAAGAGTTCATATTCTTCATTTCCGTACGAGTTCCAAGCTCAGTATCTCCCTTTTTTCTAACAGAAACATTAACATCTGCTCTTAGTGAACCTTCTTGCATTTTGCAATCTGATACCTCAATATATTCTAAGATTGATTTTAATTTTCTTAAATATTGTTCCACTTCTTCTGGACTTCTTAAATCTGGTTCTGATACAATTTCAATTAAAGGTACTCCCGCTCTATTTAAGTCTACTAGACTTCCTCCTCCAAATTCATCATGATTTAATTTTCCAGCATCTTCTTCTATATGAATTCTAGTTAATCGAATTTTCTTCTTTTCTCCATTTATTTCAATTTCTACATATCCATGCTCGCAAAGTGGTTTATCAAATTGGGAAATCTGATAAGACTTCGGAAGGTCTGGATAAAAATAATTTTTCCTATCATTTTTACTATTTCTAGAAATTTCACAATTAGTAG
The DNA here is from genome assembly GCA_900556945.1 of uncultured Clostridium sp. Classification (GTDB taxonomy): domain Bacteria; phylum Bacillota; class Clostridia; order TANB77; family CAG-508; genus CAG-269. The sequence goes on along the minus strand of USQP01000076.1, from coordinate 4,338 downwards.
CTAAACCTGCTTTCACAGCATATTCTACAACTTTCTCATTTAATACTGGTAATGTTCCTGGCATAGCCATACAAATTGGACAAGTTTGAGAATTAGGTTCTGCTCCAAAATCTGTTGGGCAAGAACAAAATATCTTTGTCTTGGTAGAAAGCTCTGCATGCACTTCTAATCCCATTACCACTTCATAATCTTCTCTTGACATCTATTTCCTCCTTTTGAAACACTAGGGACAGTCCCAAAGTGTCTCATGTTTTTTGTCGTTTTTTGTATTTTTTATATTTTTCGACTTATTTCGATTTTTTTATGAGACACTTTAGGCCTGTCCCCACTGTCTCATTTTTTAAATTCTGGTTTGTATTTTTCTCTAAATTGGATAGCTTGTTCGAAAGTGTAAGCCGCATTTAATATAGTTTCTTCACAGAATTTATTTCCGATTAATTGCATTCCAATTGGCATTCCTTCTTTATCTACACCACAAGGAATAGAGATTCCAGGAAGACCTGCAATATTCACAGAAACCGTACAAATATCAGATAAATACATTTCTAGTGGATTGTTTGATTTCGCTCCTATATCAAAAGCAACAGTTGGTGAGGTTGGTGTTAATATAACATCATATTTTTCAAATGCCTTGTCAAATTCGTTCATTACTAAAGTACGTACTTGTTGTGCTTTTTTATAATAAGCATCATAATATCCTGAAGATAATACATAAGTTCCTAATATGATTCTTCTTTTTACTTCTGTTCCAAATCCTTCACTTCTAGATTTTCTATAAAGCTCTTTTAAATTTTTAAACTCTTTTGTTCGATATCCATAACGAATTCCATCAAATCTTCCTAAATTTGAACTTGCTTCCGCACAGGCAACAATGTAATAAGTTGCTAAAGCATATTGTGCTATATCTAATGAAAATTCTTCTATTTCCGCTCCTAATTCTTTGTATTTTTTAATTGCATTTTCCAAAGATTGTTTTACTTCTTCATTAATTCCTTCTCCAAAAAATTCTTTTGGTATACCAATTCTTAATCCTTTTACATCATTTTTTAGGCATTTTGTATAATCAATTTTTTCTCTATCACTTGAAGTAGTATCTTTTTCATCATGTCCAGCTATTAGATTCAATAACATAGCACTATCATATACATCTTTTGTAATTGGTCCAATTTGATCTAAAGAAGAAGCAAATGCTACTAAGCCATATCTTGAAACTAAACCATAGGTTGGTTTTAATCCAACTACTCCACAAAAGCTAGAAGGTTGTCTAATGGATCCTCCCGTATCTGAGCCTAAAGCCCATGGAACCATATTGGCTGCTACTGCTGCTGCTGATCCTCCTGAAGATCCTCCTGGTACTTTATTTAAATTCCATGGATTTCTTGTTTTTTTGAAATAAGAATATTCTGTAGAACCTCCCATAGCAAATTCATCCATATTTAATTTTCCTAAGTCTATCATATTTTCTGCATTTATCTTTTCTATTACTGTAGCATCATAAGGCGCAACAAAATTTTCTAACATGCGAGAGCTACAAGTTGTCTTAATTCCCTTTGTACACATATTATCTTTAATGCCAATTGGAATGCCTGCTAACTCTCCTTTTATTTCACCATTTTTTATTTTTTCTTCTATTTCTTCTGCTTGCTTATTAGCCTCCTCTGTCAATACTGTAACAAAAGCTTGTACATCTTTTTCCTTTTCATTAATTCTATCTGTATAGGCTTTTGTAATTTCAGTTATTGTCAATTCTTTCTTCTTTAATTTTTCTTGCAATTCATGAACAGTTAATTCAGTAATATCCATCAATTCTCCTCCTTTAGTTTTTTTATTTCTTGATATACATGTGGCCACGAATATACTCTTGTTATTTTTTCATCTTTAAGATTTTGATTTACTCTTGTGTCCATTAAATATACTTTTGCATTGCTTCCATAAGCAATACTTTTGCAATTATCAAAACTATCATCTACAAAGACATCTATATTTTTATCTTTTACGATTTTAAGCTTTTCCTCGGCATTCATAAAAAACTCATCATATTGGACATCATTTTTTCTTAGCCACTCCAATGTAATTTCTTTTACATTATCGTTTTCCATATCCCACCTTGCTGTAATTAAGTAAATTTTATTTCCTTTTTCTTTTAACTTTTTTATTTTCTCTGTAGCAAATGTTTTTATATGTATCTTTTTTAATATTTCTGCATAATACTTTTCCCAAAACTTAAATGTTTCTTCTTTTGTCCAATGGTGCATTGCTTCAATATAAGAATGATTTGTCATTTTCATATGATCTAAAATCGGACTTTTTTTTAATTCTTCTATTGTATACTTTTGTGCATATTCAAGCAAAGTAGTATATGTGTCTGATATAGTATCATCAATATCAATTCCTATGTTCATACTTCCTCCTAATTAATTACCTTTGGTATTTTGAACATGTTTTGTTCTTTTGACTCAGCATTTTGCAATAAGGCCTCGGTATCTTCGAATCTCTTTACTTCATCTTTTCTAAATACATTTTTTGCTTCATTGGCACCTATTGTTACATCCAAATTCTCTACTGGTGCATTGTTTACAATATTAGCAAAATTTAATATATCTTGTAGATGCAACAAATAAGTATCTACTTCATTTTCCTCTAAATTTAAATTTGCTAAATTAGCTATATGTAAAATTTCTTCTTTGCTTACTTGCATTATTTATCTCATCTCCTAATCTCAATTTGTCTCCTATTATATACTTTTTTTACCAAAAAAACAAGCCCTAAATGGCTTGTTCCATAAAAAGACTGTTAGTATACCTTTTTTTATTTTTTAAATATTGACAAAATTTTACTTATTATTTTTTTATACCACTTTATCTCTTCTATTTTGATCATACTTGTATTCGTATCATTACTCTTATCTTTTTCTTTATTCTTTTTAAAGATATTATCTGGATTATACTTTTCTCTTAATTTTTGTTCTATTCTCTTTTCTTCTTCGGATTCTTCTTTTAATAATTTTTCTCTTTCTTCCTTTGTTACTAAATAATCTCTATAAATAATTGCTAAAATTTGTTGTGTTTCTTCCATAATAGTATCTTCCCATATTTCATTATTAAAGCTAATGTTAGGAATATATTCTTTGTCCATATTTTTACTAACAAATAATTTAAAGTTTTCAGGGATTTTTCGTTTTATCTTTTCTTCTGAATTTTCTAAAATAACATAAACTTCTTTTAATGCCCTTGAATATTTATCTTCCACTACTATTCCTTCTTTCGTACTTTTTATCTCTCTTCTCCATCGTTATTATATTCTTGTCCTTGCTCATTATCTTTTTCTTCGATGTTTTTTTCTTTGTTATTAAACCTACTTTTTAAATTATCTACAACACCTTTTAATTTTCCTTTAGCTTTTTGATATATTTGTGCAAATTTAGATTGCTTTACAGGTACAGATACTTTAGCTTCTTCCCTTACTTTATCTTCTTCGTTAAAATATAATACTTCTTTTTGCCCTACTTCTACTCCTAATTTACCAAGTTTTTCTTGTATATTTTCTGGTAATGGTTCTTGCCTAAGGTCCATTACTTTATTATAAAGTTCTCTTCGTTTCTCAAAAGTGTCCACAGACTCTAATTCTTCTCTTAAACTATCAAAATCTATTTCAGGAAATTCAAAAGCTTCCTCTTCTTCAGGTGTTATATATGTTTCATTTTCTTTTTTTAGTACCGAAGATTTAGCTAATGCTTCTTCATATCTTTTTACTACAAACGCATCAACTTCACAACCATCAGATGCTATTGTTTTTCCCCAAGTTTCTTTACGTGAAACTTGTAAAGCATTTTTTACTCCAGTTATTTCAAAATATTCATCCTGAATACTTTTAGGTGCCTTTAAAATATCAGGAAATTTACTCTTTATTACTGCTTCCCTTCTAATACATGCTTCAATCATTTCATCTCTTTTTTCTACTTCAGGTGCTTTTTCTTGTTTTGTTTCTTCCATATCTTTTCCTCCTAATTATTCTATTGGTTTTATTTTACTATCTTCTTATATTTTTTAATAGCGTCAAATATAACGCTATTTTTAACTTCAAATATTATTTATAATTTTAACATTGGAGGGATATTGATGGAAGATAATAAGAAGAAATTTAATCCAAGCTATACAGATGCTCCAAATGTAAGATTTTCTTTAAGACTAACTGAAAAGTTACAGAATGATTTAGAAGATTATTCACAAAAATGTAATATTAGCATCAATACATTAATTTTAAAATGCATTGAATATGCCCTTGATAATAACTGTCTCTTATACACATCTCCGAGCCCACGAGACGCGTAGTAATCTC
>USQP01000075.1 GCA_900556945.1 uncultured Clostridium sp. | reverse complement strand
ACTTCTAGCTTCGTCGGCAGCGTCAGATGTGTATAAGAGACAGATATAATATAATGTATTTGCTTGAATTTTATCATTGGCAAGGAGGGAATAAAATGCCAAGTAATAATAATGGAAGAAGAAAAAGTAATAGAAATAATAGTAATAAAGCAAGACCACATAAGGTGCAAAATGGGAAAAGAAGAAAAGAGAGAAGTACAGAAAATAATAGGGTAACGAAAAGACCAGAAGTGAAAAAAACGAAAAAAAGACAAGACAAAAAAACACACCCAAAATTAAAAATGGCAATTAAAATATTCTTTGTATTATTCTTATTATTATGTGTAATAGGAGCAGGTATTGTTGCAGGAATGTTTTTCGGATTATTTGGAGATGATTTTGAAATTACGAAAGAAGAGCTAAAAATAGGTGCTTCTAACTCAGTGATTGTTGATTCAAATGGGAATGTAATTGCTAACTTAAGTGGAGATGAAAAAAGAAAGGTAATCACACTAGAAGATATGGCAGATTATCTACCAAAAGCATATGTAGCAATTGAGGATGAAAGATTTTATAAACATAATGGAGTTGACTTAAAAAGAACAGCAGGTGCTATCTTACATACATTGACAGGAAATAGCTCATATGGTGGTAGTACCATTACGCAACAATTAGTTAAGAATATAACGAAAGATGATGAGTCAAGTGGATTAGCAGGTATCATGAGAAAAGTAAAAGAATGGGCAAAAGCATATCAAGTAGAGAGAATGATATCTAAGGAACAAATATTAGAGCTATATTTAAACATATTATATGTAGGTGGAGAAGGTAATTTACATGGAGTAGAGCTAGGAGCGGAATACTATTTTAACAAAAGTGCAAAAGATTTAAGTTTAGCAGAATGTGCATTTTTAGCAGGAATCAACTCATCACCTAATTACTATAACCCATACAAATTGTCATCTGATACAGATACAGAAGAAAAACGAGATGAAAGAATTCAATCAAAAGTACTAACTGTACTAGCCAAAATGAAAGAATTAGGATATATAGAAAACGAAGAAGATTATAATAAAGCAGTAGAAGAAACAAATTCTGGACTAAAATTTGAAAAAGGTCAAATAGCAACTGGAAGTAATTATTCTTATCATACAGATGCTGTTATCGAGCAAGTAATAACTCAAGTTATGGAAGAAAAGAACATTTCAAGGCAACTAGCAGAAAACTATGTCTATAGTAGTGGACTAACCATTTATTCAACGGTAGATTCTAGTATACAAGCTAGATTAGAAGAAGAATATGCAAAAGAAAAATATCAAAAAACTAGTCCAAGCAAAAATCAAACAACCCAATCAGGAATGGCTATTATTGATTACAAAACAGGAAATGTTGTAGGAGTAGCAGGAGGATTAGGCGAAAAAAATGGAGCAGGATGGAACAGAGCAACACAAATGAAAAAGCAGACAGGATCATCTATTAAGCCGATAGCAGATGTAGCACCAGCATTAGAGGAAAAGATCATTACACCAGCAACAGTATATGATGATGTAAAAACAGATTTTGGTGGAGGTTACAAGCCAAAGAATGATGGTGATAGATATCGAGGACTTATTAATATTAGACAATTTATAGAGACTTCACAAAATATGCCAGCTTTAAAAATAATGAAGGAATTAACACCAGAAAAGTCAATTGAATATTTGAAAAAAATGGGAATTACTTCATTAGATGAGAAGAAGGATAATGTATTATCTTTAGCAATAGGAGGTATGACAGATGGTGTTAGCCCATTAGAAATGGCAGCAGCATATGGAACAATTGCTAATGATGGCGTTTATATTACACCAACTTTCTATACAAAAGTAGTAGATAGTAGTGGAAATACAGTTTTGACACCAAAACAAGAACAAGTAAGAGCAGTTTCAGAACAAACAGCATATCTTACTAAAAAAATTACGCAAGAACCAGTAAATAGTGGCAGCGGAACAGCTACTTATTGTAAAATATCAGGAATGGATGTAGCTGCAAAAACAGGAACAACCGATAATAGCTATGATAGATGGCTATGCGGATTTACACCTTATTATGCAGCGGCAACTTGGTTTGGATATGATGAAAGCGAAGAAGTAAAGGGATTTTCACAGAATCCAGCAGGACAAATATGGGATGCTGTTATGACAGATATTCATAAAAATTTACAAAGTGCATCTTTCCAAAAGCCAAGTGGAATTGTAGAGCAGACAGTATGTAGGACAACGGGATGCTTAGCCACAACAGGATGTACGGATACCTATAAAGAAATATTTGCATCAAACAACTTACCTGAAAAATGTCAAGGTCATGGAAGTCAAACACTATGTACAGAGTCTGGAAAAATAGCAAATGAATATTGCCCAAGTACAAAGGTAAATAATTATGGAGCGACTGTGCCAAAAGAACAATTAAAACTTTGGACGCCAGTAAATGGTAAAAATAGTACTTCAGGAACAAAGGTTGAAGAAACTTGTGATATTCATAAAAAAACAGAAGAAAAACCGAAAGAACCAGAAAAATCAAATAATACAACAAATACCAATACTAATACGAATACAAGTGGAAATACGAATACAAGCGAAAATACCAACACAAGTGGAAATACCAATACAGGTGGAAATACCAATACAGGCGGAACAGAAGAGCCAGAAGCAGGTACATAATAAAAAAGTATAAAAATGTTAATTGCCAAATAGGAATTCCTCTTTGGCAATTTCAATAGAAAAGGAGAATTTATGGATATATATTTTTATAATACATTAACAAAGAAAAAAGAAGTATTTCAGCCAATTGATTCAAGAGAGGTTAAGATGTATTCTTGTGGACCAACAGTCTATAAAGATGCAACCATAGGAAACATGAGAACAAATATATTCCAAGATGTCTTAAGAAGAGTGCTACGTTATAATGGATATAAAATAAAACATGTTATGAATATAACAGATGTAGGACACTTAGTATCAGATGGCGATGAGGGAGAAGACAAGATGTTAAAATCAGCTAGAGAAGAACATAAAACTCCATTAGAAATAGCAAAGCATTATACAAAACTATTTTTTAATGACCTAGAATCTTTGAATATAGAGACCCCAGAAGTAGTTTGTAAAGCAACAGAACATATAAAAGAAATGTTAGAATATGTAAAAGAATTGATGAAAAACGGATATGCTTATGAAACTTCAACTGCAATATACTTTAATATATCGAAATTAGATCAATATCCAATTCTCTCAAACTTAAATGTAGAAGAACAAAAAGCAGGAGCTAGGGTGGATGTGGATCCGGAAAAAAGAAACCCTTATGATTTTGCTTTGTGGATAAAAGCACCAGAAAATCATTTGATGAAATGGGATAGCCCTTGGGGACCAAGTTATCCTGGGTGGCATATTGAATGCTCAGCGATGGGAAGAAAATATTTAGGAGAACAATTTGATATTCATACAGGTGGAATTGATTTAATTCCGACTCATCATGAAAATGAAATAGCACAAAGCAAAGGAGCATGTGGTAAAATTCCTGCTAATTACTGGCTACATGGAGAATATTTACTAATTAATGGCGGAAAAATGTCAAAAAGTTTAGGAAATGTATACTTAATAAAAGATTTAGAAGAAAAAGGATATGATCCCATTGTCTATAAATTATTTAGCTATTCATCTCATTATAGAAATAAGCTAAATTTTACTTGGGAAGGAATAGAAGCAGCATCGAAATCTTTAGAAAGATTGAAAAAAGGATATAAAACACATTTAGAAGGAACAAACAAAGTAGATGATGAAAGAGTAAATAAATATGAAGAAAGATTCCATAAAGCAATTAATGATGACTTAAATATGCCAGCTGCTATGAGTGTCGTTTGGGAAGTAGTAAGAACAGAAGAAAAGTCACCTAAATTAGCAAAATTATTATTAAAATTTGATACTGTTTTGGGATTGAGGATAGAAGAAGAAACCAATCCGCTTTTTAAAGAAATACCAGAAGAAATTACAAAATTAGTAGAAGAAAGAGAAATCGCAAGAAAAAATAAAGATTGGACAAAATCAGATGAATTAAGAGAGTTGATAAATCAAAAAGGATATGATATAAAAGATACAAAACAAGGTACAGAAATTAAGAAAAAATAGGAGGAATGAATATGGCAGTTTTATTACCAGGAGGAGCTGGATACATAGGAAGTCATACAGCTGTAGAATTATTAAATGCAGGAAAGGAAATTGTTATCATCGACAACTTTTCGAACAGTAAGCCAGAGGTATTAGAAGCAATAAAAAAAATAACAGGAAAAGATTTTAAATTTTATGAAATTGATTACATGGATAAAAAAAGACTGGAAAAGGTATTTGAAGAAAATGAAATCGAAGCAGTCATTAATTTTGCAGGTTACAAAGCAGTAGGAGAATCGGTAAAGAAACCTTTGCTCTATTATCGTAATAATCTGGTAACGATGCTCAACCTGCTCGACCTTATGCCCGAATACGGTGTAGAAGCACTTGTTTTTTCTTCTTCGTGTACCGTCTACGGCCAACCCGATACCCTGCCCGTAGATGAATCGGCTCCCATAAAACCGGCACTCTCGCCTTATGGAAATACCAAGCAGATATGTGAAGAAATCATTACGGACACCATACACTCGGGAGCTCCGTTCAAATCGATATTGCTGCGTTACTTCAATCCCATAGGTGCTCACCCCAGTGCCGAAATCGGAGAACTCCCGCTCGGAGTTCCGCAGAACCTACTACCCTATATCACACAAACCGCCATCGGAGTACGTCAGCAACTCAGCGTTTTCGGAGACGATTACGATACCCCCGACGGCTCTTGCATACGCGATTACATCAATGTGGTAGACCTGGCCAAAGCTCACGTCAAAGCCATAGAACGTATGCTCGGACATAAAAGCGAGGAGGACGTCGAAATATTCAATCTCGGTACGGGGCAAGGTGTTTCTGTACTCGAACTTATCCATACTTTCGAAGAGGCTACCGGCGTAAAACTCAATTATAGAATCGCGGAACGCCGGGAAGGTGACATTACACAAGTGTGGGCCGATCCACAAAAGGCCAATACGATATTGGGCTGGAAAGCAGAAACGCCACTTGCCGAAACTTTGAAGTCGGCCTGGAAATGGCAACTGCATTTACGCGAAAAAGGAATCATGTAAAATAATATACACTACCTGTCTCTTATACACATCTGACGCTG